>NZ_ALIY01000152.1:0-16606 GCF_000283035.1 Actinomyces sp. ICM58 | reverse complement strand
CGTCCCCGAGGGCGCCCGCGCGGACAGCGCCTCGCGCTCCTCCTCACCCGGAATCGGGGAAATCAGGCAGGCCCCCTCCCCCACGGCGGGCTCGACGCCGAGGTCGCGCCAGGCGCCCGATCCCCACACGCCGCGATCCTCCACGGCCCCCGCCGTTCCCTGCTTGGGCTGCGGAGTATGACCGAACAGCTCGGCGCTAGCCTCCATGAGGTAGCGAGACGGGTGAGCAACCTTCATGTTGAAGTCCGAGGTCCACGAGCCCACCAACAGCTGCGCGCTACGCGCACGCGTCATCGCCACATAGGCCAGGCGCCGCTCCTCACGCTCCGCATACACGCCGACAGAAGGCTTGTAGACCTGCGTCGCCCACTTGTCGTAAGCCGCGGACGCAGTCCGGGAACCCTCGACGACGGGCACGAACGGGGGCAGGTCCCCACAATCCCCTCGCAGCGGATGCGGCAACGCCCCGCTGTCCGTCAACCACGCGTTGGCAGGGGGAACATCGTCCGTCCATTCCACGCTGGTCCTCTTGTTATGCGAGGGAAACACGCCGTCACTCAGGCCGAAGACGACGACGCCATCCCACTCCAGGCCCTTCGAGCCGTGCACCGTCAAGATCTGGACGGCCTTCGGATCCGGCTCCCCCAACGGCGCGTCAAGCCCATCCTCACGCTCATCCGCCAACCTCAGGTACGCCAGGAATGAGCCAAGCGAAGCCCCCGGCGTCTCCTTCTCATAGGCGGCGGCCACGGCAATGAACTCGTCCAGCGCCGCGCGTCCACCCATCGACAGCGGGTCCGCGATCACGTCGTCCAGCGTCCCCATGATGAGGATCGCGCGCTCGACCTGCTCGGTGATCGAGCGGCCCACGCCCTCGCGGACCAGGCGCAGGCGCTCGCCCAGCAGGCGCACGCGGCGCACCGCCTCCTCGCTGATCGCGGGACGCCCCTTGTCCGCCCACCCGGGGGCCGGCGGGTCATCCACGGCATCCAGGAGAACCGCCTGGTGGGAACTGGCCCCCTCCCGACGCGCCAGGACACGCGCCCAGTCGCCGAGCGCCATCAGGTCGGCGGCACCCAGATCGATGCCAGCCAGGAGGCGCGCCAGCCACGGGGACGCCGCCACGTCGTAGCCCAGCTCCAGGGCCGCGCGCACATCCTGCACGGCCGGCTGGTCGAGCAACCCGCCCAGCCCCACGATCTCCGTGGGGATCCCCGCCTCACGAAGAGCGGCGTCAATCAACGGGAAGTCCTTTCGGCGCCTGCTCAGGACGGCGACCGTGCGCCGCTTGCCGTCCGTGACCGGCTGCGCGCGAACCCGCCGCACAAAGTCGACCGTCGCCGCCAGCGCGTCCTCGTAGGCGGCCGGGTAGGCGATCTCGACGACGCCGCGCCCCGCCCCCGGACGCGGGACCAGAACGGGAGACTGCGCGTTCAGCTGCTCCTTACCCTCCTGATAGGAGGCGACCTCGCGCAGGGGCTCGGCCACGCGATTCGCCGCGTCCAGGATCGACACGTCGTTACGCCACGCGGTCGACAGCGTGAGAGTCTGCCCCTCCTCGGGCGCCCCCGTCTGGAAACGCTCCAAGAACGTCTCCAGGGACGAGGCCGATGCCCCCCTCCACCCGTAAATCGCCTGATTCGGGTCGCCCACCGCGGTCACCGCGTGGTCGCCAAACAAAGTGGACAGCAGCTCCATCTGGATGACGGAGGTGTCCTGGAACTCATCGAGGAGCACCGCGCGGAACTCCTCGCGCAGCGCAGCGCGCACGGAGGGAACCTCGCGCACGATGCGAGTGGCCAGCACCAGCTGATCCGAAAAATCCAGGAGGCCCATCTCCCGCTTGCGCCTCTGGTAGGCCTCGATCGGACCGAGGAATGCGATGCGGCGCTGGTTCGCCTGATGCAGCTCCCGGGCCGCATTGTTCGAGTCCCCCACGATCTCCAGCTCCCGCCCGAACCCCTCCAATGCCTGGCGCGCACTCTCCACCGTGTAGCCGTGCTCGGCGATCTCACCCGCGAGATGCAGGACCCTGCCCACGACGCCCGCGGGACTCAGGTCATCGTCCAAGTCCGTGGGCCACGCCTCGACGATCTGCGTCATCAGGTCGAGGGCGCCCGCCTCGGAGAGCATCGAGAAATCCGGGTCAATCCCGATGCGCATCCCGTGCTCGGACACGATGCGCTCCGCGAACGAGTTGTACGTGAGCGTCACCGGGTCCTCATCCAAGCGCTCACTCAGCTGCGGCAATTCGCGCGACAGCAGGCGGATACGCTCGCGCAGTCTGTCGCCGAGCTCGCCCGCCGCCTTGCGCGTGAAGGTCAGTCCCAGGATCGAGGCGGGCGTCAAGTCCGGGTGGTTGGCCAGGAGCCACAGCACCCGCATCGACATGGTCTCCGTCTTACCCGAGCCCGCGCCCGCGACGACGAGGAGTGGCCTGCGCGGAGCCTCCACGACGCGCACCTGCTCCGGAGTCGGTGTCTTCGTCGCATCGACGATCGCCTGAATCTGAGTTGCGCTCAGGGTCATCGCGCTGTCTCCCGCCACGTCACTCCACCACCTTACGGCCGCGCTCCCGAGCCGGGCACAGCCGATCAAAAGAACAATACAAGCAGGCCTTCTCCGAGGGAGTCGCCTCGAAGTAGGGGCCGCGCGCAATGGCAGCAACCTCGCGCACCTTCTCGCGCCACCCCTCCAGTGTCTCCCCTTCCAGGGGCCGCTGATCGAAGGAGTGGGGCTTCTTGTCCCCGAGCAGGGCGATGCGCGCGCCCGCGACCCGCTCCCCCGCAGCGAGGAGGGCCATCTGATAGGCCGCCAGCTGCGGATTATCGGGGACGGTCTTCGCGCTGTACCCGCTCTTGCCCGTCTTCAGGTCGGTGACGCGCACGCCCTCGTCGACGTGCTCGAGGCGATCCATGCGCCCGCGGATCGTCACCCCCTCCACCTGGGCCTCGACCGATCGCTCGACCTCCACCCGGCCGGGAACGCCCGCCATGTAGGAGGCCAGGTTGTCGACGATGGTGTGCGCGCGCCGATCGGCGTGCCGCCCAGCCCACGTGTCCAGGTTGTAGCCCAGTTCCTCGATCCGCGCCTCAAGCTCCTCGGTCAGCTCCTGCGCGCTGCCGTGCGGGTTCTCCTCGGCCAGCGCGTGAACGAGCGTTCCCAGGCTGGCAGCCGCATTCGAAGGCCCGTCGGCGCCGATGGTCGTGAGGAACCAGCGCAGCGGGCAGGCGAGCGCCCGCTCGAACTGCGACGGCGAGAGCGTGACGTCACCACCGTAGGGTTCCGCCGTCGTGGGCGTGCCGCCCGCGCCCAGCCAGCGCTCCGGTTGCGCCGAGGCGATGCCCTCACGGGCCATGAGGGCCAGGAGCGTGGCAGCGAGCTCGGCGTCCACCCGATTATCCGAGGCGGCACGCGCGCGCAGATCCGCGATGTGCCCGGGCAGGGACAGGGGCGCGTCCACCTGGTCCAGAGGTACCACGTCGTCCTCGCGGGGCGTGCCCGCCAGGCGCGCCACCACGTCGAAAAACACGGAGGGCGCGTCATCCTCCGAGCGCACAGCCCCCGCGTGCACGTAGCGCCGCGAGCGCGTGATGGCCGCGACGAAGAGACGGTACTCGTCATCCAGGACGGCCCGGCGCGCGGCCCGCGTCGAATCGATGAGCTCCTCGCGCCCATCCTCGCCCACGGCGAACCTGCCAGCCCCCACGTCCGCCAGCAGGTCGGCGCGCAGGATCCGGTCGCGCAGGCGCAGGTTCGGCCATGCCCCGTCCTGGAGGCCGGCGAGGACCACGACCTGCCAGCGGCGGCCCATCGCCTGCGCGGGGGTGAGGACCTCGACGCCGCCGGGGCGCACGCCTACGCGCGAAATCGTGTCGATGGGAACCGACCCCGCCAACAGCTCCGAGGCGAAATCACGCGCGGATCCGGCGGGGTTGCGTTGCTCCCACACGTCGGCGACGCGCATGAGCGCGACGACCGCGTCCAGCTGATCGTCGTACCAGCTGGACGATTCGTCCGAGGCGATGGCCCGCGAGCGCCAGTCATCGGCGACGCCGGCGGCCTCCCACAGCTCCCACAAGCGCTGCTGTGGGCGTGCACTCCCCTGCCTGCCCAGCTCCCACATGCGCGCCGCCGTCTCAAGCGCGCGCGCCAGGGTGCGGTCGTTCCACCCGCGTCGGCCCGGGACCTGCGCCCCCTCCTCAAGGGTGGGCCGCCACGTATCGGGCTCGTCCACGAGGTCTGCCACCGTCAGCGGGATCAGCGCGCTCTCCTCCCCCGCCTCCTCGGAGGCCTGGGCGCGCGCGGCGTTCAAGCGACGCAGCAGCCGGTGCACGGCCAGGGCATCCACCCCCACGAGCGCCGAGGGCACGAGACGCTCGGCCAGTTCGCGGCGCTGGGCCGCGTCGGTGTCACTGTCCCCCGTCGAAAGAGTCACGAGGTCGAGGAGGAGGCGCGTCGTGGGCTGTGAAGCAAAGTCGAAAGCCCTGCCGCCCCCGGCCAGGGGGACGCCGCCGCGAGCCAGGTAGCGCCTGGTTTCGGCGACCATCGACGAGCTACGCACGATAACGACCTGGTCTGAAAAATCAACGCCATCATGCAGGTGCCGGGAACGCAGAGCGCGGGCGATGAGCGCGCCCATCTGCGAGGGCGTGGCCCCCAGATGGGTGACGAGCGCCCCCTCGGGCGCGTCATCTGCGACCTGCGCGTCGCGACGGGCGGGCGACCCAGACTGGGCGATGCGCGCGCACGCCTGACGTGCCAGCTCACGCACCGCACGGGACGTGTCGTAGACCTGGCCGAGCTCCGCGATCTGAACGCCCAGCGCCGAGGCCAGACGACGGTCCAAGTGAGGCTCACCCCCGCGATACCCTGCCACCGCCACGTCGGAATCCGAGAACGCGACGATCCGGGCCCCCGCGTCCCGGCAAGCCCCAAGGAGCGTCAGCGTCGACGGCGTGCAATCCTGCAGGTCATCCACGATGACGACGTCGGGAACCGGGCACGGTGCCTGCACGCCGCGCTCCTCCGCGCGCCCCTGCCACGTCCCGATCAGCTCCGCGGCCAGGGACTGGATGCGCGACAGGTCCACGCGCAGCGTCTGAGGGTACTCCGGGGAATGCTCGGGCCCCTCCTCCAGGGCCGCGACAATCGCGCCCGCCCCCACCCATTCGGGATGCCCGAAACGTGCCCCGGCCTGGGACAGGGAAGCCGCGCCCATCCCCGCCTCGCCCGCGCGGGCCACCAGGTTACGCAGCTCCGCGCGAAACGCCGGCATCGCGCGCATCTGCTCGCCGATTTCCTCCGGCCAGGGAGCATCCACGCCCGCCAGCAGCTCGGCCAACGCCTGATCCTGGGCCGCGCCCGTCACCAGCTCGACGCCCTCCAGCGGCACCTCCCGCTGAGTGCGCCACGTCGCCACCACCTGATAGGCGAAGGACGCGGGCGTGCGCACCGGGCGCACCACCGCTGGGCCAAGCGCCTGCGCGCGCGGCGTCAACACGTCCGCGCGCGTGCGGTCGGGGGCCAGAATCAACGCCGAAGCGCCCGCACTCACCGCCTGCTCGAACACCGCCAGGGCACACGTCGAACGACCAGAGGACGGCGCACCGCGCGCAATCACGTCGCCCGAGCGCGCCGCCACCACGACCGCGCGCTGCTCAGCATTCAGCTCGGGCAGGCGCCACCAACCCTCCGGGCGGCGCCGCAACCTGACCTTGATTTCGCTCATGACGCAATACTGACAGACCCCACCCACATCTGCGGCACATATGATGGGCGTGACCACATTTACCAGCAAGGAGTCATCATGGAGATCTTCATCGGCATCCGCGACAACACGCGTCAGCTCGGTCTCGACGTCGACATGAGCGAAAACGAGCTCATGGCCAAGGTCAACGAGGCCCTTGCCTCCGCCCACGGCGTCCTCGACCTCACCGACACCAAGGGCCAGCGCACCCTCGTGCCCGCCCACGCCCTCGGCTACGTGCAGATCGCCGCCAAGACCGAGCGTCGCGTCGGCTTCGCGATCCACTAATTCGCGCCCACACAAACGAGGCCGGGGAACCCGAGCGGACACCATACCGCCCGAGGAACCCCGGCCTCGTCTATACGCTGTGGCCTCAGGCCTTCAGGTGAATGTCCCTCATGCGCTCCCCGTGGCGCTTGATCACGTACTCCGTGATCTCATCGACGTTCTCCGGGGATGCCGCCAGCGACGGGTAGGTGAACAGCGTCGCACGCACGAGGCCCAGGGCCTCGCCCGCCACGCGGCGACCCCACAGAGACAGACGATCCGCCAGCTGCGGATCCGCCTCAATCTGCGGGCCCAGGTGCGCACGCACCCAATGCCCCTGCTCGAAAGGCCACACGTCCTCGATCCCCTCGAACAGGCCGTGCACCTGCGCGACGCGGATCAGCATGTCACCAAGCATGCCGCGCGTAATGAACGTCTTGACAGCGCGCTCCGCGAACGTCGTGGGACGCGTGCGCGCATCCAAATCGTCGTAGGCGCCCGAGAACGCATCACCAGCCGCCAGCAGATCAAAGCCGCGATGGCCGCTCCACACCTCCAGCTGCTGGTAGAGCTTGAAACAGCGCGCAGCCATGCGCGCATGCTCCACATGCGCCTCGAACGTGGGAGCCTGCTCGCCGTCCTTCGCCAATCGCGTCATAAACGCGAGCGAGGAATAGGCGAGAATACCAAGGACTTCGGCGTCGTCGGCGGGGACGGAATCAAATTCGTGTGCCATGACTACAGCATAGTGCCTGACAAGCTCCACGGCTCCCCAGTCGACGCGTGCAACACCACCCGCGCACGCTGCCCCACCCGCACCCGCTGCGCCACCCGCACCCGCTGCGCTGTGACCAGCACCTCCACCGCTGTCGGCTCCCACACCATTACACTGAAAGGTGACCACCGGACGCCCGGTCGCATTCTTGAGGATCATCACACGTTCGCGCGGACGACAATCCCCGCGCCAGACAATGCGCGATCGGCACCGACCCCAACCCCGGAATAGCCCGGGAGACAAGGCAGATCGTGACCACCACGAGCACCGAGGCCATCGAGCCCACCCACGACAACGACGCCACCACCCAGAGCGAGGCCACCACGCAGGCCTCCGCCCAGGCCTCGTCCGTTGAATACTCCGCAGGCGTCGTCCGCCTGGGCAACATCAAGCCCGCGGCTCCCGCGGTCGAAGAGGCCACACCCGACATCACCGACAAGGGCGGCGAGAACCTCGACAAGAAGTCCTTCGCGGACTTCGGCGTCACCGACCCCATCGTCGACGCCCTCGACGACAAGGGCATCACGCACCCCTTCCCGATCCAGGCCCTGACGCTCGGCCCCGCGCTGGACCGCCACGACATCATCGGCCAGGCCAAGACTGGTACCGGCAAGACCCTCGGCTTCGGCATCCCCGTCCTCGAAGACGTCATCGCGCCCGACGAGGAAGGCTACGAGGACCTGCTCAACCCGAACCAGCCGCAGGCCCTCATCATCCTGCCCACGCGCGAGCTCACCAAGCAGGTCGCCCAGGACCTGCGCGACGCCGCCAAGTACCTGTCCACCCGCATCGTGGAAATCTACGGCGGCGTCGCCTTCGAACCCCAGATCGAGGCCCTCACCCGCGGCGCCGACATCGTCGTGGGCACGCCCGGCCGCCTCATCGACCTGCTGCGCAAGGGCCACCTGCACCTGTCCGGCGTCGAAACCGTCGTCCTCGACGAGGCCGACGAAATGCTCGACCTGGGCTTCCTGCCCGACGTCGAAACGCTGCTGGCCCGCGTCCCCGAGAACCGCCACACCATGCTGTTCTCCGCGACCATGCCCGGCCCCGTCGTGGCCCTCGCCCGCCGCTTCATGGTCCACCCGACCCACATCCGCGCGCAGGACCCCGACGACCAGAACCAGACCGTCAACACGGTCAAGCAGGTCATTTACCGCGTTCACGCCATGAACAAGGTGGAGGTCGTCGCCCGCATCCTCCAGGCCGAGGGTCGCGGTCGCACCGTCATCTTCTGCCGCACCAAGCGCACCGCCGCCCGCCTCGGCGAGGATCTGACAGACCGCGGCTTCGCGGTCGGCGCACTGCACGGCGACCTGGGCCAGGGCGCCCGCGAGCAGGCGCTGCGCGCGTTCCGTAACGGCAAGGTCGACGTCCTGGTCGCCACCGACGTCGCCGCGCGCGGCATCGACGTCGACGACGTCACGCACGTCATCAACTACCAGTGCCCCGAAGACGAGAAGATCTACATCCACCGCATCGGCCGCACGGGCCGCGCGGGCAACTCGGGCACGGCCGTCACCTTCGTGGACTGGGACGATACACCGCGCTGGTCGCTCATCTCCAAGGCCCTGGGCCTGGGTGTGCCGGATCCGCTCGAGACCTACCACACCTCCCCCCACCTGTTCACCGACCTGGACATTCCGGAGGGCACGACCGGTCGCCTGCCGCGCGCCAAGCGCACGCGCGCGGGCCTGGACGCCGAGGTCCTCGAAGATCTGGGCGGCTCGTCCCCCCGCTCCGAGGGACGAGGCCGGGGCGGCTCGCGTTCGGGTGGCTCGCGTTCGGGTGGCTCGCGCGGCGGTCGCGGGCGTTCGTCGCGCGGTTCTTCTTCCGACGGGTCGCGTT
This sequence comes from Actinomyces sp. ICM58, assembly GCF_000283035.1. Classification (NCBI taxonomy): domain Bacteria; kingdom Bacillati; phylum Actinomycetota; class Actinomycetes; order Actinomycetales; family Actinomycetaceae; genus Actinomyces; species Actinomyces sp. ICM58. The sequence goes on along the minus strand of NZ_ALIY01000152.1, from coordinate 7,967 downwards.
CGCGCGGGTCGCGTCGCGGCGCCCAGGATGGGGATCGCACGCTGAACGCCGGCAAGGGCGGCCGCTCCGACCGCGGCACCCGTGGCCGTGGCCGCGGCGAGCACTCGCCGCGTTCGGGTTCCGCTGATGGTGGTTCGGCTGGCTCTTCTCCGGCTGGCTCCGGTTCTGCTGCTGGTTCTGAGCGCGCGCCCCGCGCCCGCAAGCGCATCCGCCGCCGCAAGGGCGGCGAGTGAGGCGATAGCGTGGCACGGCCTTGGCGTGAGGCGTTAGTGCGTGGCGCTGATAGCGCTCAACGTTTACGCGCATTCCGCCAGTCAGTGACCACGCTTCGCACCTGATGCGCACGCCGGTCATCACATCACCCACGCGATGATCGCGCCGGTCGCATAGCAATGGGAGGGGCCCGAGCCACACGGCTTGGGCCCCTCCCCTATTGTTTGTTGTCCTTCGGCGCATACCTGCTGCGCCGGTGACGCACGTGGCTCCGGCTCACGCGCGGGTGCGGTGAGCATTGGAGGCGTCCACGCCGCCCCACGGCCGGCCTGTGTCTGTCACCGACGCGCTCCACGCCTGTAGCACGAGGTCCGAACGAGAGGCGCTGCACCCGTTACGTCGCGACACACCCGTTACGTCGCGATGCACCCGATCAGAAGGGGTGTAATGCCTACAGATCGGGTGCACCGCCTCCCACAACAAGCACAACCGCGGGCAATTCGCCCCCACAGACCCCAACCGCCCACCTCAGACGCTGCGACACAGCTTCGACATGCTCGCCCGGCTCCGAACGAGAGGCGCTGCACCCGTTACGTCGCGCTACACCCGTTACGTCGCAATGCACCCGATCAGAAGGGGTGCAATGCCTACAGATCGGGTGCACCGCCTCCCACAACAAGCACAACCGCGAAAACGTTCCGTCTCGCAAGAAGCCGCGCCGGCTGCCCCTCGGCAACCGGCGCGGCCTTGCTCTCACAATTCAGCTCTCCAGGTCCTGGTAGACCGGCTGCCACATGGCGCGGCGAACGGCCTCGACGACGTCACCCGGATCCATGTCGCACTGGCCATCTGCGATAGCCTGACGGACGACGGCAACCGCGACAGTCGCCGACGACGCACGCAAGTGGTCCACCGGCGGCAGGAGGGACGCACCCAGCTCGTGCGATGTCACCTGACTGGCCACGGCCTCGGCGGCTGCCAGAATCATCGCATCGGTCACACGAGGGGCACCGGACACGATCGTTCCAAGCCCCAGGCCCGGGTACAGCAACGAGTTGTTTCCCTGCCCGATGTGGAAGGTCGTCCCTTCGTAGTCAAAGGGCAGGATCGGAATGCCAGTGGCCACCAGCGCGCGTCCCTTAGACCAGGCGATGATGTCCTGCGGCATCGCCTCGATTTTCTCCGTCGGATTCGACAGGGGCAGGACGATGGGTCGCTCGCACCCCTCGCTCAAAGACTCGATGACATCCTGCGTGAAGGCGCCGTGATCCGTCGACGTTCCGATCAGGATCGTCGGGCGGACGCGGCGAACGGTCTCCAGCAGGCCGATCGCGCCGTCCTTGCGCTCCCAGTCGGCGACCTCGGAGGCGCTGCGCGCGTAGGCCGCCTGGTAATCGGGCAGCCCCTCCATGTCATCGGTCACCAGTCCGGCGCGGTCGATCAGCCAGATGCGGTCCTTCGCCTGCTCGGGCGTCAGTCCAGCGCGCACCATGCCCGCATGGATCTGATCGACCATGCCGGTTCCCGCAGTGCCCGCGCCGTAAACAAGGAGGCGCTGGTCCGCGAAGGTCGTGCCGTTGGTCTTCATGCCCGCAATGACAGCGGAGATGACGATCGCTCCGGTGCCCTGCATGTCGTCGTTGAAGATGCGGTACTTATCCCGGTTGTTGACGAGGATGCGGCGCGCGTTCGAGGCACCGAAGTCTTCGAAATGCAGGAGTGCGCGCGGGTACAGCTCGGATGCGACGCTCAAGTACTCATTGACGAGGGCGTCGTAGCGTTCTCCGCGCACACGACCATGGCGGTTGCCGAGGTAATCGGGGTCGTTGAGCAGCTCCTCGTTGTCGGTGCCGACGTCGAGGTTGACCGCGATGACGCGCGAGGGGTCAATACCGGCTGCGGCTGTGTAGACGGCGAGCTTGCCGACGGAGATGTCAGTGCCGTTCACACCCCAGTCGCCGATGCCGAGGATCTGTTCAGCATCGGAGACGACCAGAAGATCGACGTCATCGGGGCCGAGGCCGAGGCCTTCAAACGTGGGCCGCACATCCTCGACTCGATCGACGGACAGGTAGATGGCGCGCGAGCGGCGGTAGTCTGCGGACCATTTCTTGATGGCCTCGCCGATCGTCGGATCATAGATGACGGGTAGGAGTTCGGCGATGTGGTCGATGATGACCTTGTAGTACAGCGTCTCATTGCGGTCGTGCAGCTGTTCGAGGTAGATGTACTTGTCGAGGTCGTCGTCGAGTCGACACACCTGCTTGTAGGCGCGTGTAGCCTGTTGTTCAAGCGTTTCGACAGCTGCGGGAAGACGACCCATCAGCCCGAAGCGCTTGCGTTCGTCAATGGTGAAGGCGGTCCCACGGTTGGTCTGAGGATCGGCAATGATCTGGGGTTTTGCTGGCATCAGCGGCTCCTTCCTGGTGGCTGCTTTCATCGTAAACCAGTTGCACGCCGCTGACTCTGTCTATCGTTTGGCATTCTCTCAGCGGGCTCCCAGGAATGCGCGGCCTCATGAAGTTGGCGGGGGGCGCACGGTTCGATTGCGTTGGTTCCACGCAGGAATTCACGTGCTACATGGCCGGGTTTGCTTACCCCCTGCGATCACACCTGCGGCTGGACGACCAGCACGCTGCACAGTCACCCTGCCTGGCGATACTGGTTCCGTTGTGGATGCGGTGCCTCATCGACATCAAGCTTGCACGTGGATTTTGTCGCTGACACTGTGCACATGCTGGCATCCAACAGGCCCCAGCCACGCAGCACTGCACTAAATACGACAGCAATGCACTAGGTAGGAAGGCATTGCACTAGCTACTAAGCAGTGCATTGCTGCGCTAAGTGGTGCAATGCCACGTAGCAACAAGCTCACGCGCGGCAATGCGCGTCCCTAGCCCTATCAACAAGCCATCGACCGAACCAGACCAGGCAACCGTGCACCCGTTCCGTCGCGATGCACCCGTTACGTCGCGATGCACCTGATCAGAAGGGGTGCATTGCCTACGGATCGGGTGCACCGCCTCATCGACATCAAGCTTGCACGTGGGTTTTGTCGCTGACACTGTGCACATGCTGGCATCCAACAGGCCCCGGCCACGCAGCACTGCACTAAATACGACAGCAATGCACTAGATAGGAGGTCATTGCACTAGCTACTATGCAGTGCAATGCTGCGCCAAGTAGTGCAATGCCACTGAGCAACAAGCCCCGTCGCGGTAAGAGCTGCTCCGTAGTAGCTCCAACAAGCGTCCAACCGAGCCGCAGCAGACAGCCCTGCACCAGTTAAGGAGCATTACACCAATTAGGGAGCATTACACCACCTCCGAGCTGGTGTAATACCCCGCTAAGTGGTGTAACACCACTTAGCAACAAGTATCAGTGTGGAGATATGCCACGACTCTCCAGTCGAAACGCAAGGCAATGCAGTTCAGCGGCGGTTGAAGAGACCACTAATGACCGAGAAACACACTCCCGCCACAACACCGCTCACCGCAGCCCCCGTCAACTGCCTAGACAGAGCATCACCGCGCATAGCACCAACAGCAAGCGGCGCTGATTCCACGATAGCCGTAGGCTCTTCCAAGTCCGAAGCGCTAGTCACATCACCCAGGCCACCCTCAGAATCTTTGCACAAGCCGGCGTTCATAGGTTGGACAATATTCTCCCGTGCATTACGGCCACAAATGAGGCATGGCGTAGTCCCATCAAACAGGCCATACAGCCAAGTCCTCCACATGGGCAAAAATACGCCCGCCACGAATAAAGCTAACAGAGAGAGAACAAAGGACGCAGCTATCTCATATTGAGCAATCATCAACAAAAGGTCCGTCCCACAGGAAGCGGCGTAACAATACGCTCGCAAAACTTCATACGACTCTAGTAGTTTTGACATCAAGATACCAACTACCGCCAAACTCCCACCAACAATAACGTTCGCCTGACGATATAGGCGATCATAGTTAATCAGCGACAATTGGATAATTATAGCCACAAGGCAGATGAGCCATACGAACATTGCCTCGTACACAGACAGGACCCCCGATTGTCCTTCACCGTAAAATGTTGCAAGTGAGTCACCCGACAGAAAGGAATATGCAAAAGAAAATACAGAGAGGAACACTGCCAACATGAGCAATACTGTTGATACCTCAGCCCATCCAGATCTCTTTCCTGAACGAAAAATCATGAACGAAAATACAAAAGATAGGACGACAGGAGCAAGAAGTTCGCCAAATAGTACCCACAGATCACGTCCGAAAAACTGACTTCTTAAACGCGACTGAAAAAACCACAGGGCAACTATGCTAGCACCTAATGCACACACGAAGGTGAACCGTCGAAGAAACTTCTTCCATCCACATGTGCAATTAAACTTTGTATCTTCACCCATCCTTGGATGCTAGCGCAAAGCGTCACATAACTTCCGCTCGTCTCACCTTTGACACAGGGCATCGAGCATCCCTTTGACGGAGCAGTGACGGTATCGCACACTGAAGTGACTCATCGTCGATGAACATCCACATCTCACCGCATAATCAAAGCCGATTCGCAACTAACCATGCGGGCGATAGGAATTTCAAACACCCGGCTCCCAGTTTCGCTCCGCAGAACCACCGCACCCCTAGTCCCCATCAACGCCTGAAGCCCCGTGCTTCGCGCGCTCCGTGAGCACGCGCTCGACGACGCGCGGCAGGCGGGCTGGGGTGTCACGGTGGCGATGAAGCGTGAAGAACAGACGCGCGCGGGTCAGCGGCGAGACGCGCACGGATTCGGGCCAGCGCGCGGCCACGTACTGCACGGCGTCGGCGACCTCGAGGCGCCGCGTCGAGTTGCCGACGCGCACCCACAGCTCGGCCTCGCCCTTGCCCTTGGGACCCTTCAGGTACACGGGGCGCGTGGACGGCGGGATCGTCACCCGGCACACCTCCTGGCGCTCGTAGCCCTCCTGGGGGTCCGAGGCCTCGGCGAAGTCGAGGAGGGGCAGCGCGGCCGCGTTGGTCCCCAGGCGCTGGCCCCACAGGTCGCGGATCCACAGCTCGAAGCGGTCGGCGTCCGGTGTCTTGAGGGTCGCGTAGTCGGGGCCCAGCCCGATGAGGCGCCCGTCGTCGTCCACGCCGATGAGGAGGGTGCCGCCGCCGGAGTTCATGAACGCGGCGACCGTCTTGGCGATGACGGTTTCCATGGCGTCATCGCGCTTGCCGGCGCGCATGTTCCAGCGGGCGCTCGACTTGAATTCGAGGGAGTCGGATTCGCCGCGTGTTGCGACTTCGGCGATGGGGTCGAGGCCGGGGCGCGGGTGCAGGTACGCGACGATCAGGGAAACGATAACGACCACGACGAGGGCCACCGCCGCAGCCACGCCGATCATCGCGGGGCGCCACATGTCGGAGGACGAGAAGATCCAGCCTGCGACCAGGAGGCCGCCCCACAGGCCGCCCAGGCCGGTGAGGGTCGCCGAGGCCGTGGACATCGTCATGCGCGAGGCCAGGAGGCGCCGCACAACCATGCCAATTACCCAAGCCAGGACAAGAAGCAGGACCTGAATGCCGATCCACCGCAGCAGGTCGGGGTTCTGGGGTGTGGCCCCGAAGCGAGGTCCCTCGGCGGTCATCTGCGCTCCTCACACAACGAGTCGGCGGCGGGATCGGATACAACAACCCTATCCCACCAGCGACTGCTCCTCAGCGCATCACGCCATCAGCGCAGGGACGTGTGCTTCTCGATCGAGTGGGAGGCCCACAGGCCCATGACCAGTGCGAACAGGGGCACGAGGATGTAGGAGCCGATGCCGATGACGTTCGGGTGCCCCTCGGTTCCCATCGTCGCCAGGTACGAGGTCCACATGATCTCGGTGGAGAAATGTCCGTCGGTCGTGACGGACAACGGAAGGAAGAACGTGCCAACCGTGGAAAGCACCTGGTTGACGACGTACACCAGCACGAAACCGATGATGGGCGCGCCGAAGCCGAGGTGATTGAAACGCCCCTGGGCACCAATCGACATAACAGCGCAGCCCTGCACGCCCCACGACATCGCAAGGATGAGCTGCGCGGCGATCATGAGGACCACGGTGGAGGTCGGCATTCCGGCTACGACGGAACGCGGTCCGGCCGTGTACTCGGCGAGGCTAATGCCGTCGCTCCACGCGGCAGCCGAAGCGACGGCGATAATTCCGCCGACGGCCAGGGCGAGGGCCAGGAAGCACTCAATCATGATGCGAGTGTTCTTCGCCCAGAAGATCACCCTGCCGGAGATTGGCAGGCTCATCGTGAAGTAGCCGCGCTGACCGTACAGCGTCTTCCAGTAGTCGGCCAGGGCCGCGATCGCGCAGGCGACCGGCGTGAGCGCACACAGGGCGTAGGCGAGGACAGCGGTGGAGCCGCTGATCCCCGGCAGCCCCGCGGCGACGATTCCCGCGGCAACCGCGATAACAGCGATGAACGCCCCGAAGGAGCGAGCGTCCGTGCGGAAACGCGAGCGAATCTCGTAGGCAAGTAGTTTTGTGAACATCAGCGGTACTCCTTCCGGAAGATGGCGTCGAGGGAATCGCCGTGGGAGGCGCGCAGGTCGTCGGCGTCGCCTTGCAGGAGGACCTGTCCGTCCTTCATGAAGAGCGCGTAGTCGACGAAGTGTTCGATGTCGGAGATGAGGTGGGTGGACATGATGAGCAGCGACGCGGGGTCGAACTCGCGCAGGATGCCCTCGAGGATGACGTCGCGCGTGGCAGGGTCGACGCCGCTGATGGGTTCGTCGAGGAGGAACAAGCGGGCGCGCCTGGACATGACGAGGCTGATCTGGAGCTTCTCCCCCATGCCCTTGCTCATCTCGCCGAGGCGTCGGTCGGTGGGCAGTCCGAAGAAGTCGACCATCGAGGCTGCCTTGACGGCGTCGAAGTCGCTAAAGAACGTGGAGTAGATGCGGATCGCGTCCGCAGCCGTCCACTCAGGGTTGAGGTAGTCGGCGTCGGGCAGGTAGGAGACGATCTCCTTGGTGGCGACGCCGGGCGCGTGCCCGTCGATGGTGACGGTGCCCTCGTAGTCAGAGAGGACTCCGGCGAGAATCTTGAGCAGCGTCGTTTTACCGCAGCCGTTGGGGCCCATGAGGCCGACGATGTGCCCGGCCTCCAGGCTCAGGTTGTAGTCGCGCAGGGCGGGGGTCGCTCGGTAGCTCTTCGTCAGGCCGACGACCTCGACGAGGCCTGGGCCGGTCGCGCTCGCGCCCGTGGGTTGGGTGGTCATGAGAGTGTGTCCTCCTGGGTTACAGGTCCGCGTTCCAGCGCTCATCGACGAGGCCGTGGGCACCTTCAACATCGACGCCGAGGGCTCGGCAGGCGCGGATGAAGGCGTCGGCCGCGGCGCGGGCGTCCTCCTGGCGGAGGGCGCGTAGTGCGCTGTCGTCGGTGGCGACGAATCGTCCGGCCGTCCGCTTGGGGACGGTGAGTCCTTCGTCGTCGAGTGCGGCGAGGGCTCGCTGGACGGTGTTGGGGTTGGTGCCGGCCTCGATGGCGAGGTCGCGGACGGAGGGGATCTTTTGGCCGGGCTTCCACGTGCCGTCGGTGATGCGGGCGCGGAAGCTATCGGCCAGCTGGATCCAGATGGGGCGGGTGTCATCGATGCGCATCGATGTGTCCCTCCTGTCTTTCTGTATTAATACACTAATACAATGACACAGTCTCCTAACTGTGTCAACTCACTAATACAGTTGGCTCACAGACCGATACAACCACACACCCCAAACAACAAGAGAGGCCC
>NZ_ALIY01000151.1:0-2914 GCF_000283035.1 Actinomyces sp. ICM58 | reverse complement strand
CGGCATGTTCGTCGCCCTGGCGGCCACCGGCACCCTGCGCGGCCTGCAGGACACGCGCACCCCGCTGGTCGCCGCCTCCGTGGGCGCGGCCTTCAACGCGGCGGCCAACTGGGTGCTCATGTACCCCCTCGGCCTGGGGGTCGCTGGGTCCGGCCTGGGCACCGCCATCACGCAAACCCTCATGGCGGCCTTCCTCGGGTGGATCGTCGTGCGCGCCGCCCGCCGCCAGGGCGTGAGCCTACGCCCCTCCACCTCCGGCCTGTTTGGCGCGGCGCTCGAGGGGGCACCCCTGCTCGTGCGCACCCTCGCGCTGCGCGTCGCCCTCCTCGCCACCCTCGCGGCCGTCACCGCGATCTCCACCCAGGCCCTGGCCGCCCACCAGATCGTGTGGACCCTGTGGAGCTTCGCCGCCTACGTCCTCGACGCCCTCGCGATCGCCGCGCAAGCCCTCGCCGGCTTCGCGTCAGGAACCGGCGAGCGAGGCGCGATCCAGCCCCTCCTGCGCACCCTCTCGCGCTGGGGACTCAGCTTCGGCACGGCCGTCGGCGTCGCCCTGGCCTTCACCGCGCCCTGGATCACGCGCATCTTCACGACCGACCAGACCGTCATCGACTACGCAACCGTCGCCATGATCGTCGGCGCCCTCTTCCAGCCGATCGCCGGCTACGTCTTCCTCCTCGACGGCATCCTCATCGGCGCGGGGCGCGGGCGCTACCTCGCCGGCGCGTCCGTCCTCAACCTCCTCGTCTACGCGCCCATCCTGTGGCTCATCGCCCACTCCGCCACGCTCACGAGCTCCCCGTCCGTGGCCCTCGCCCTGGTCTGGCTCGCCTACTCCGCCGTCTACACGGGCATGCGGGCACTCACCAACGGCTACGGCGCGCGCTCCCTGTGACCCGACGCACGAGGCCGGGGCCGGCCCGGGCCACCGCGCCCGGTTCCGCTCGCCTGGGCGCCCCCGACGAGCCGGCCACGGCCTCGTGCCGCGATCCCCGAATCGTGACGGGACAAGCCCTGGCGAAGCCGCACCCACCCGTGTAAACTGGGCAGCTGGACTATCCGCACCCGCGGCCGGTCCAGCAGGCCCCCCGGGGCCATACGCAACGCCCTCCTGTCACGGACCGTCCGTGACCGTAAAGACCATAGGAGGTGGGAACCAACGTGCGTAACTACGAACTGATGGTGATCCTCGATCCTTCGATCGACGAGCGCACCGTCGCCCCCACGATGGAGAAGTACCTGGCGCCCGTGGCTGCCAACGGCGGATCCGTCGAGAACGTTGATATCTGGGGCAAGCGTCGCCTTGCTTACGACATCCTCAAGCGTTCTGAGGGCATCTACGTCGTCATCGACATGACCACGACCCCCGAGGTCGCTCTTGAGATCAACCGCCGCATGGGCATCGACGAGACCATTCTCCGCACGAAGCTCCTGCGCCCCGACGCTCACTGAGCCGACACCACCCCTAAGCCCGAGGAGCCGACATGGCCGGAGATACCGTCATCACAGTCATCGGTAACCTGACCGCTGACCCCGAGCTGCGTTGGACGCAGTCCGGTGCTGCAGTCGCCGATTTCACGGTGGCCTCCACCCCGCGAACCTACGACCGTAACGCCGGCGAGTGGCGCGACGGCGACACTCTCTTCATGCGCTGCTCCGTGTGGCGCGACACCGCTGAGAACGTCGCCGAGTCGCTGCGCAAGGGTATGCGCGTCATCGTTCAGGGTCGCCTCACCCAGCGCTCGTACGACACCCAGCAGGGTGAACGTCGCACGGTCGTTGAGCTGCAGGTCGACGAGGTCGGCCCCTCCCTGCGTCGCGCACGCGCGCAGGTCACCCGCACCACCCCCAGCGGTGGTGGCGGCTACCAGTCCGACAACCGCGGCCAGCAGCAGGGCGGCTACCAGCAGGCAGCCCCCCAGGGCGGCGGCGGTTACGGCGGCGGCCAGGGTGGATACGGCCAGGGCGGCGCCAACTACGGCGCACCGACCGGCGGCTCCCCCGAGGACCCGTGGCGCAGCGCCCCTTCCGGCGGCTCCACGTCCTTCGGCGACGAGCCCCCGTTCTAAAGTCGCGCGCCCCGGCTCTCGCGCCGGACGCCACGTCGAAGACACCACGCTTGGGGCGGGATGACCCGCCCGGATTCACTAGGAGACCATCATGGCGAAGCCCCAACTTCGCAACAAGCCCATCAAGAAGAAGGCCAACCCGCTGAAGTCGGCCAAGATCGACAAGATCGACTACAAGGACACCGCCCTGCTGCGCAAGTTCATCTCGGACCGCGGCAAGATTCGCGCCCGCCGCGTGACCGGTGTTTCCACGCAGGAGCAGCGCAAGATCGCTCGCGCCGTCAAGAACGCGCGTGAGATGGCTCTGCTGCCCTACTCCACGACCGGCCGCTGATAAGGGAAGGACACAGCTGATATGGCTACCACGAAACTGATCCTCACCCACGACGTCCCCAACCTCGGCCACGCCGGCGAGGTCGTCGAGGTCAAGGCTGGCTACGCCCGCAACTACCTGGTCCCCCGCGGCTTCGCCGCCAAGTGGACCGCTGGCGCCCAGAAGCAGATCGACCAGATCGCCGCTGCCCGCCGTCGTCACGAGATCGCCACGATCGACGACGCCCGCGTCGTGCGCGACGCCCTGCAGGCCGCCGTCGTCGAGATCACCGCGAAGGTCGGCAACTCCGGCCGTCTCTTCGGCGCTATCTCCGCTGCTGCGATCGCTGACGCGGTCAAGGAACAGCTGGGTCAGACCATCGATCGTCGTCGCGTCATCATCGCCTCGCCCATCAAGGCTGCCGGCGACTACACGGTGACCGTCGGCCTGCACTCTGAGGTGTCCGCGACCCTGAAGGTTCGCGTTATCGCCACGAAGTGACGGCTTCACGCATCGATTGAATGCTGAAGGG
>NZ_ALIY01000150.1:0-5511 GCF_000283035.1 Actinomyces sp. ICM58 | reverse complement strand
CTCGACGACCTGGTCGTCGCCTGGCGGGGGCAAGGCGAGATCCCGCTGCCCGGCGGCTGCGCGCGCCGAGTCGGGCGCTCTGGCGAGGCACGCATCGTCCTCGCGGCGCGCGGGCGTGAGCCGACGGTGTTGCGCTCACAGTGAGAATCCATGCCTTCCTGGCACAACCACGCGGTTATATGGCACGCTTATAGTGCAACCGCTCGCGGAGCACCGATACGAAAAGAGGACACGGTGGACGCCACCGACATGGGAAACGATCTGAAAGAAATCCTCGTCACCGCCGAGGACATGGACCGTAGGCTCGGCGAGATGGCCGAGCAGATTGACCGCGACTACGCGGGCGAGGAACTGCTCATCGTCGGTGTCCTGCGTGGCGCCGTTATGGTGATGGCCGACCTGTCCCGCAAGCTGCACACGCCCCTCGAGATGGACTGGATGGCCGTCTCCTCCTACGGCTCGGGCACGAAGAGCTCGGGCGTCGTGCGCATCCTCAAGGACCTCGACCAGGACGTCGCCGGGCGCCACGTCCTGATCGTCGAGGACATCATCGACTCGGGCCTGACGCTGTCGTGGCTGCAGGCCAACCTCATTGGACGCGGAGCCGCCTCCGTCACCATCGCGACCGCGCTGCGTAAGCCTGCCGCCGCGAAAGTTGACATCGACGTGACCTACGTGGGCTTCGATATTCCCGACGAGTTCGTCGTCGGCTACGGCCTCGATTACGCGGAAAAATACCGCAACCTACCCTTCGTGGGGACGCTCCAGCCCCACGCCTACGCCAACTAACAACTCCGGAACCTGATAAGGGACATACGTGAACGACAAGACGAAGAATAAGCGCCCGAGTTTGGCGTGGGTGACGATTCCGCTCGTCATCCTGCTCGCGGGCGGATGGTTCCTCTGGCAGGCGTTCCAGCCTCGCTCGATTTCCACGTCCGAGGGTATGGCGCTCATCTCGGGGACCACCGTCGAGAAGGTCGTCCTCAACGAGGGCACCCAGCAGGTGAACCTGACGCTGAGCGAGGACTACCACCACGAGAGCACGGGCGTGGGCGACCCCTCCGCGAACCTCGGGAAGAACGTCTACTTCACGTACTCCTACGTTCAGACGAAGGACATTTTGGACACGGTGGCGGCCCAGGCGCCCTCCAAGGGCTGGAACGCGGTGCGTCCCCAGTCCAGCGCCCTGGGCGCCATGTTCCAGCTGATCGTCCCGCTCCTGATCCTCATGGGCGCCTTCTACTTCATCATGCGCTCCATGTCGGGCTCGCGGATGATGGGCGGCTTCACCCAGTCCCGCGCCAAGGAATTCAACCAGGAACGCCCGGACGTGACCTTCGCGGACGTGGCCGGTGAGGACGAGGCCGTGGAGGAGCTCGAGGAGATCCGCGAGTTCCTGGCGTCCCCGGACAAGTTCCACAAGGTGGGCGCGCGCATCCCGCGCGGCGTCCTGCTCTACGGGCCTCCCGGGACCGGTAAGACCCTGCTCGCCAAGGCTGTGGCCGGCGAGGCGAAGGCCCCCTTCTTCTCGATCTCCGGTTCGGAGTTCATGGAGCTCTACGTCGGCGTGGGCGCCTCGCGCGTGCGCGAGCTCTTCGAGCGCGCCAAGAAGAACGCGCCGGCCATCATTTTCGTCGACGAGATCGACGCGGTGGGTCGCCACCGCGGTAGCGGCATCGGCGGCGGCAACGACGAGCGCGAGCAGACGCTCAACCAGCTCCTCGTCGAGATGGATGGCTTCGACGAGCGCGCCAACATCATCCTCATCGCGGCGACCAACCGCCCCGACATCCTGGATCCGGCGCTGCTGCGCCCGGGCCGATTCGACCGCCAGATCGCCGTCGAGGCCCCGGACCTGAAGGGCCGCGAGGCGATCCTGAAGGTACACGCGCAGGGCAAGCCCCTCACGCAGCAGGTGGACCTGCGCCAGATCGCCAAGCGCACCCCCGGTTTCACGGGCGCGGACCTGGCGAACGTCCTCAACGAGGCGGCGCTGCTCACCGCGCGCTCGAACATGCAGTTCATCGACGAGCGAGCCATCGACGAGGCCATCGACCGCGTCATCGCCGGCCCTCAGAAGCGCACCCGCGTCATGAACGATCACGACAAGGCCGTGACCGCCTACCACGAGGCCGGCCACGCCCTGGCAGCCGCCGCACTGAACTACACGGACCCGGTCACGAAGGTGACGATCCTGCCGCGCGGCCGCGCGCTGGGCTACACGATGGTCATGCCCACCGAGGACCGCTTCAACAAGACCCGCAACCAGCTCCTCGACGACCTGGTGTACGGCATGGGCGGCCGCGTCGCCGAGGAGATCGTGTTCCGCGACCCCTCGACCGGCCCCGCCAACGACATCCAGCAGGCCACGAAGACGGCCCGCGCGATGGTCACCGACTACGGCATGAGCGACCGCATCGGCATGGTCAAGCTCGGCGACGCCGACACCGAGGCCTTCGGCCACGGCTCCGGCGAGGGCCCGCGTGCCTTCTCCGACGAGACCGCAGCGATCATCGACGAGGAGGTTCGCCGCCTCCTGGACAACGCGATGCGCGAGGCGTGGCGCATTCTCTCAGAAAACCGCGCGGTTTTGGACACCCTGGCGTCCCGCCTCTTGGAGGAGGAGACCCTCGACGAGGCGCAGCTCGCGGAGATCTTCAAGGACGTCGTCAAGGCGCCCGAGCGTCCCGTGTGGAACTACCAGTCGGACGCGGCCATTCCGGGCGTGGTCCTGGGCCACCCCGTGGGCATCAAGCCTGACGACGAGTTGAACCCCGTCCCCGAGCAGGGCATCGACGTGTCGCCGACTGAGGCCACCGATGCCTCGGGCGAGGAAGAGGAGCAGGCGTGACCTACGATGCCGCAGCCGTGGAGAAGGCCTCGCGCGACCTGCTGGTCGCGATTGGTGAGGACCCTGAGCGCGAGGGCCTGATCGGTACTCCTGACCGCATGGCGCGCGCGTGGCGCGAGATGTGCTCCGGCCTCTTCGAGGACCCCCGCGAGCACCTGCGCACGCAGTTTCATGCGGGCACGGACGAGCTGGTGCTGGTCCGCGACATTACCTTCCACTCGGTGTGCGAGCATCACCTGCTGCCCTTCTACGGCCGCGCGCACGTGGGCTACATCCCGCGCGGCGGCGTCGTCACGGGCCTGTCGAAGCTCGCGCGCCTCGTCGAGGGCTATGCGCGGCGCCCCCAGGTGCAGGAGCGCCTGACCGCGCAGATCGCCGACGCCATTGACGAGGTCCTCGATCCTCAGGGCGTCATCGTCGTCATCGAGGCGGAGCACATGTGCATGTCGATGCGCGGCATCTCCAAGCCGGGCTCGTCGACCGTGACGAGCGCGCTGCGCGGCATCATGAGCGACGGCGCGACCCGCGCGGAGATGATGGCCCTCGTCCTGTCGGGGAGCCGCTGACGTGTCTGTCCTTCCTCTGCCCCCCGCCCCGGCCTCGTCCGTGACTCCCGCGCCCCCGACGCTGCCGGGCGGCCTAGCCCTGCCGACCGGGCGCGCGGCGATCATGGGCATCCTCAACGTCACGCCCGACTCGTTTTCCGACGGGGGCCGCTACGTGGATCCCGCCGCTGCCCTCGAGCATGCCCGTGCGATGGTGGCCGCCGGCGCCGACCTGATCGACGTGGGCGGGGAGTCGACGCGGCCGAATTCGACGCGCATCAGCGCGGACGAGGAGTGGGGGCGCATCGGGGAGATCGTCTCGGCCCTGGCCGGTGACGGCATCGTCGTGTCCGTGGATACGTTGCACGCCTCGACGGCCCGCGCGGCGGCCGAGGCGGGCGCGGCGATCATCAACGACGTGAGCGGCGGGCGCTGGGACCCGCGGATGAACGAGACGGTCGCGGCCTCGGGATGCGCCTACGTGGTGCAGCACTACCGGGCGCTGCCCGGGATGCCGGGGGAGTCCTTCGACTACGGGGATGACCTGGTGGGCACGCTCGTCGAGCGTCTGAGTTCGCAGGTTGGCGCCGCACGTGATGCGGGTGTGACAGCTGATAAAATTGTTATCGACCCAGGCCTCGGCTTCTCGCTCACGAACGACCAGTGCTGGCAGATCCTGTCCGAACTGCCGCGCCTTGCCTCCTGTGGGTACCCTGTACTCATCGGAGCGTCGCGTAAGCGCTTCGTCAAGGCCCTCGGCGGCGACGTGGACACCGACAGCGCAGCCATCGCCGCCCACAGCGTCCGAGCGGGCGCGTGGGCCGTGCGGGTCCACGACGTCGCGGCCACCGTCGCGGCCATCGCTCGAAAGGAGAACGACGTTGAGTAGCAGACGCGTCATCATCGCCCTCAAGGGACTGGGGGCGCTGGCCAACCACGGCGTTTACGACTTCGAGCGCACCCAGGAACAGCGCTTCAGTGCCGACGTCGTCATGTGGGTCGAGACCGCGGGCGCGACCGACGACATCGCAGCCACCGTCTCCTACGCCGACATTGCGGATGAGACCATGGCGGTCCTGACCGGCAACCCCGTCGACCTGATCGAAACCCTGGCCGAAACCATCGCCTCGCGCGTCATGAGCCACGAGGGCGTGGTCGGCACGGAGGTCACCGTCCACAAGCCCGACGCCCCCATCGACCACCCCTTCTCCGACGTGTCCGTGACCGTGCGCGCCGGCGAGACCGAGGCCCTGCCCCTCTCCCTGTCCCTCAAGGGCATTTATGAGGCCGAGGACGGCTCCGTGCTCACCGGTGAGATCGAGGCCTACGGCCGCGCCCAGGCGCCCAGCCCCGCGCAGCAGAAGCGGTCGGCGCCCTCTCGCAGACGCCGAGGGGAACACGCCGCCCCCCGCGAGGAGGATTCCTCCCGCCCCGCACACCTGCGCGCCCGCCGCGTCGTGCTGGCTATCGGCGGCAACCTCGGCAACGTCCCCGTCAACCTCATGCACACGGTCGAGGCCCTGTCCTACATGGAGGGCTTCCAGATCGAGGATGTCTCCCCGATCATGCGCACCAAGCCCGTCCTGGCTCCCGGCCAGGCGCCGCAGCCCGACTACTGGAACGCCGTCGTCGTGGGCTCGGCCATCGCCACTCCCGACGAGCTTTTCGCGCAGACCAGCCGGATTGAGCGCGAGCTCGGCCGCGAACGCCACGAGCGTTGGGGGGCTCGCAGCGTCGACATCGACATCATCCAGGTCGAAGGCCTGGCCTCCTCCGACCCCGTGCTCACGCTGCCGCACCCGCGCGCCAAGGACCGCGCCTTCGTGCTGGCCCCCTGGCTCCTGTGCGAGCCGGACGCGATCCTCGAGGGCGTCGGGCGCGTGTGCGACCTGCTGGCCGTCACCCCCGACCGCGAGGGCATTATTGATGCCGTCGACGACTGGCTCGAAGATCCGGCAGCCGTCATGGCCGACTCCGACCAGCTCCTCGCCCAGCGCGCCGAGAAGGCCAGCGCGGACATGCGCGAGCTCCTCGAGACCCTGACCGGCGAGATCAGCCAGGTCACCGACCTGGTTGGCCGCCCCGGCGCCCCCTTCGGCGAGGCCCCCGCGC
>NZ_ALIY01000149.1:0-1355 GCF_000283035.1 Actinomyces sp. ICM58 | reverse complement strand
GTCGTTGACTCTCCCCGCCTGCGCCGTAAGTTCTGTGATCAGTCGTCGACCTGGTTGATGACCGCGTCGGCAACCTCACGCATGGAGAGGCGACGATCCATCGACGTCTTCTGAATCCAGCGGAAGGCCTCGGGTTCGCTCATGCCCATGTTCTTCATGAGCAGGCCCTTGGCGCGATCCACGCGCTTACGAGTCTCGAAACGGTCAGTCAGATCCGCGATCTGATCCTCCAGGGACTCAATTTCCGCGTGACGCGACAGCGCGATCTCAACCGCGGGAATCAGGTCGGAGGGACTGAAGGGCTTGACCACGTAGGCCATGGCGCCCGCGTCGCGGGCGCGCTCGACCAGCTCGGTCTGGGAGAAGGCGGTCAGCATAACCACCGCGCAGGACAGCTCCTGCAGGATCTTCTCGGCCGCCGTGATGCCATCCATCTTCGGCATTTTGACGTCCATCACACACAGGTCGGGCTCCAGCTCCAGCGCCAGCTCGACTGCTTCTTCACCGTCGGCAGCTTCGCCGACGACCTCGAACCCCGCCTGGGTTAGCGTCTCAACGATATCGAGACGAATCAGCCCCTCATCCTCGGCGACGAGGACGCGACGCGGTTCAGCCTGCTCTTCACTCATTGTCATATTCCTCAGTTTGATCGGTGTGCTCAGCTGTTCTATTGTGGTTCTCGCACACGCGAAAGCCCCGATAGCCCAACTGGCAGAGGCGGTCGGCTCAAACCCGGCTTGTTGTGGGTTCGAATCCCACTCGGGGTACCGCCACTGGAGTACGTGCTCCATGGTACCGGCAAACAGGTACTGGCGCGACGCTGGAACCGTTATTGATACGAGTATGTCGCATCGTAGAAAAGGGGCCGACAAGCAACGCTTGTCGGCCCCTCACCGTATCTGTTAGGCAACCACGCTCAGCTCGAGGCCGAGAAACTCGGCTGCCTCTCCCCTGCGGGTCGGCTCGTCGAGATCGGCGATCGCCTGCTTGACCCTCCTGTCATGGAAGTCGGCAAACCACGGCTCGACGGCTCGCGAGAGCTGGGCGACCTCCAGGTTGTTGGCCACGCGGCCAAACAGAGTGTCATGGACCGACACGGTCCGGATGTTCGTATTCATTTCTTCCTCCATCTTCCGTTGTGGGCGCGCGGAAACGTGCTTTGTTCGCACTGGCATTCCGTGATGTGCCCGCAGCAACCTGCTGCCTCGCCGCGCCTTCGTTGGAGCGGCGTTACACGTCTCAACGTGTATTCGAGAACTTTATTCCAGCGTTGTCATTTTGTCCACGCGAAGGGACTCACATCGCGCAAAACGACGGTGGGGTGCTGGCCATGCCAGCACCCCACCGTTTGCGCC
>NZ_ALIY01000148.1:0-2340 GCF_000283035.1 Actinomyces sp. ICM58 | reverse complement strand
CGCCAAGCAGCCCAGCCCCACAGCAAGACCCGACGGCGCCCGGAACACCCGTGGGGCCCACAGCAACACCGGGATTCAGGCGGAACGCCCCGCGAGCAGCGTCGCCAGGTGGACGCCCCCACGGCCCGCCAGCTGCGCCGCCTGGGTGCGGCACGAGAAGCCGTCCGCCAGGTACACGGCGTCCGGCTGGGCCGACAGGGACGGCAGCAGCGAATGCGAGGCGACCGCGACCGACAGGTCGTAGTGGCCCGCCTCCATGCCGAAATTCCCGGCCAGGCCGCAGCACCCCTCGAGCCGCGTGACGCGCGCACCCAGCGACTCGAGCAGCGCCTGGTCCGTGTCCCACCCCATGACGGAGTAGTGGTGGCAGTGCGGCTGCGCGACGATCTCGACGCCCTCCAGGCTCGGCAGGTTGCGCGACGACTCCGGCACGGCCGACAGCACCTCGGCGAGGGTGTGCGTCGCGCCCGACACGAGCATCGAGCGCGGATCCTCGGGCAGCAGGTCCGCCAGGTCGTCGCGCAGCACCGCCGTGCACGAGGGCTCGACGCCGACGATCGGGATCCCCGCAGCGGCGAAGGGCGCGAGGATGCTGAGCAGCGACGCCAAGTGTTTCTTGGCGCCCGTCAGTTGCCCGGTCGTGATCCACGTGAGCCCGCAGCATGCGTCGGGCGCGACGATCGGCGCAAACCCGTTTGCTTCGAGCACGTCAACGACCGCGCGCGCCCCCGCGCCGTCCAGGGTCTGACTAAACGAGTCCGCCCACACGAGCGCATACGGCCGCCCGCCGGGGTCGCGCGGGCCGCTCAGGACCGGGGAGCTCACCGTCGACGAGGCAGTGGCCGCCTCGCGCTCGCGGGCAGAGTTGGACGAGGCCGGGGTGCCGCCGTGCTCGCGGGCAGAGTTGGACGAGGCCGGGGTGCCGCCGTGCTCGCGGGCATCGGTTGCGGCAGCGGAAGTTGCGGCAGCGGAAGTTGCGGCAGCGGGAGCCGCAGTGCTGGAAGTCGCTGTGAAAGAAGATGCTGCGTCGCCAGCCGGGACACAATCCGCCAGCAGGTTGCGGCGGCGAGCCCACGCGGTGACGGTGCCCGACTGGAGGGCGGGCATGCCTCGGCGAGGGTCGAGTCCGATGATGCGGAAGGCCAGCGACCGCAGGGGGGCCACTGACATGATGGCGTTAGCGACGGCCGCCAGGCCGGGCACGCGCGCGGTGACGCGGGTGAGGCGCGGCAGCCAGCCGAGCGTGTAATGGCTGAGGGGGCGCAGGCGCCCCCGGTAGGTGCGGAAGAGCGCTTCGGAGCGGTAGCGGGCCATGTCGACGCCGGCGGGACAGTCGGCGGAGCAGGCCTTGCAGGCCAGGCACAGGTCGAGGGCCTCGAGGACTTCGGGGGAGTTGATGGCCTGAACGAGCTGCGAGTTCGCGGCCTCCTGGAGGATGCGAGCGCGCCCTCGGGTCACGTCCTTCTCGTCGCGGGTGGCCAGGTAAGACGGGCACATGAACGTGCCGGGCACTCCGGCGCGGCACTTGCCCACGCCCGTGCAGCGGTGGACGGCGGCTGTGAAGTCGCCGCCGTCGTGGGTGAACGCGAAGCCGCCGTCGGCGGGCATGGGACGCGCAGCAACGCGGCGCAGATTGAGATCCAACGGATCGACGCCCGGTTGGAGTTCGAGCTGGCCGCCAGCAACGGCGAGTGGGCCGGACACGTCGGATGGGCGCGAGGAGCCGGCGGCGGCCGCATCGTCAGATGCGCGAGCGGAACCCGCGGAACCATCAGCGCGCAGGGACGTCGGCATATCGGCAGCGCCTCTGCCCGGGGCCGGGCCCGCAGCGTCGGCCCCGAGAACGAAACCAGCGCCGAAGTTGCCACTGGAACCGGCTCCGCCACCATCTTGCGCGGCAAGAGCTCGCGCCGCGAGAGCCCGCGCCCGAGCGCGGGAGGCGGCCTCGGCCTCGTCCATGGGGGCGGCGAGCACACCGGGGTTGAGGAGGTTACCGGGGTCGAAGACGTGCTTGACGCGGGCGAACAGGTCGAGCATCTCGGGGGAGTACATGAAGCGCAGGAGCTCGCCGCGGGCGCGCCCGTCGCCGTGTTCTCCGGAGACGGAGCCGCCGTGGGCCGCGCAGATGCGGGCCGCGGACTGCAGGAACGCGCGCGAGTGGGCGACGCCTTCGGGGGTTTCGAGTGGCATGGCGAGGCGCACGTGCACGCAGCCGTCGCCGAAGTGCCCGTACAGGAGCCCGTCGATGTGGAACTCCTCCATGAGGGCGGTGAAGTCGCGCAGGTACGCGCCGAGGTTTTCGGGTGGGACGGCTGCGTCCTCGAAGCCGGGCCAGGCTTG
>NZ_ALIY01000147.1:0-5587 GCF_000283035.1 Actinomyces sp. ICM58 | reverse complement strand
CACTGGGCCCCGCACACCGCATCAGCGTCCGCTGATAACAACGCGTTAATCACGTGCTGGAGCAAGGAACGCATCAAATCCGGGGATGCCTGGGACAACGCCTCGCCAAGCAGGCCAGCAGGGTCGATAATATGAGGAGCGGTCATCGTTGTGCCTCCAAATCGTTTCGAGTCAGAACTAGAGAGCTTTCTCGAAGGATCACACGGTGACCGCACCCATATCAAACGGGCCGACCACCACACGGTTACACCACTATGCGGGACACTACTGTGGGCAGCGCTTGTCGGTTGTACTGTGGGGAAACCATTCCTGCGTGAAAGGCCTCCCATGACGGCCCCTCGGGCAACCGCTACTACTTCAACGACTCCGCCTCGGCCGTGGCGTGCGCGGCCTCGCGCGTGACCCCGCCGAGACCTCGTGCTTGACCCGGCCGAGACCTCGTGTGGCTCCCCACGCGCCTCCGGCATGGTTCCCCACAAATGTCGCACGTAATTCCCATGGAAACCTTTCAAACCTTGAAATCGCATCGTTGAGATTCTGCGGTTTTCTTGATGCCTTACAAAAGTGAGGTGACCCAAATTACGTGCGACGTTGAGGGGGAGGGGAGGGGGAGGAGGGGTCAGCGGGGCTCGTCGAGCTGGTGGAAGATCGCGCCCAACAGAGGAGTGACCACCTCGAGAGTGTCGAGCGCGCCGCCGCGCGAACCCGGCGAGGAAATAATGAGAGCCCCCGACGAGTCCCGTGCCGTCACGCCGACGACCTCGCGGGACAGGCCCGACAGGGGGGTGTTGGTCAGGCCGTGGGCGCGGATCTGCTCGGCGATGCCGGGGATCTCGACCTCGATGAGGGAACGGACCACCTCGGGCGCGTAGTTGCCCACGCCGAAGCCCGAGCCGCCCAGGACCAGGACGAAACGGGCGCCGGCCTCGAGCGCGTCGCGGATCTCCGTCTCGAGGATGTCGGCGCTTTCGGGAATCGCGGCCATCGTCACCTGGCCCAGGCCCGCCGCGGTCAACGCGCCGACGCACGCGGGGGTCGCCCGATCTTCCTTCGTGCCGCGCTGCACGCGGTCCGAATAAGCGATGATGTGGGCGTTGATCTGGCCGAGGTTGTAGTCGACGGGCTTGGGCATGGGATCCTCCGTGTGTCTGCGGTGAGTACAAATGTGATCCTAGTCCCGAGGATGCGGGTGCGAGTGGTCGAAGAGGCGAGGAATTAGTGCTCGCACCATCCGAGGTAAATGCTCGGGTGTGCGTGAGGTGCGCGCCTGGTGGGCGCTCGCCGGTCCCCCTGAAAGCACCAAGCGCCCATTTAGTATGGACGTCCCCAGGTAAATTGAGGAGCCGGTTTATCCCAATATGCGGCCGCTTGTGGGCGCTTGCGACATGCTCGCTCCGGCCTGTTGCCCACCGTCGCTCCTCTTGTTAGATTAAGCACGTTCGATCCCCTCTCAAAAGGAGATGCCCGTGCGCTCCCTACGCCTCCTCCCCGTCTTGGGCGCCGCCGCCCTTGCCCTGGCCGCCTGCTCGGGCGGCGCCCCCACCCCCGAGGCCACGGCCTCGTCCGACGATTCCCAGGTGCCCGACCGCGAGGTCGTCCTCAACGTCTACGCCGCCGCCTCCCTGACCGAAACCTTCAGCGAGCTCGAAACCGACTTCGAGGCCGCCAACCCCGAGGTCGACGTCCGCATCAACTACGCGGGCTCCCAGGACCTGGTCGCCCAGCTCAGTGAGGGAGCCGACGTCGATGTCCTGGCCACAGCCAACGAATCCACCATGAAGAAGGCCGCCGACGCCTCCCAGGTCGACGAACAGACCATCTTCGTCACCAACACCCTGACCCTCATCACGACGCCCGGCAACCCCGCGGGCGTCACCGGCCTCGACTCCTCACTCGACGGCGTCAAGCTGGTCATCTGCGCGCCCGAGGTCCCCTGCGGCAAGCTCACCAAGACCCTCACCGACGCTCTCGGCGTCACCCTGCACCCCGTCTCCGAGGAGCAGTCCGTCACCGACGTGCGCGGCAAGGTCTCCTCCGGCCAGGCCGACGCCGGAATCGTCTACAAGACCGACGCCCTCGCCGAAGGCGACGCCGTCGACACCGTCGCCATCCAGGGCGCCGACGAGGCCGTCAACAAATACCCGATCGCCCTCGTAAGCGCCTCCACCAAGAAGGACTACGGCCAGAAGTGGATCGACCTGGTCCTCTCGACCGGCGGGCAGGCCATCCTCGAAGAGGCAGGCTTCACGCCCACCGCGAAGTAACATCGACCCGTGAAATCGCGGAAGACACCCGCCGTCAGCCCCCTGCCCATCTGGGCGGGGGGCCTCGGCGCGCTCGCCCTGTGCTTCCTGGTCCTGCCCCTCGCCTTCATGCTGGGGCGCGTCAACTGGGCCGCCCTCGGCGCGACCCTCGCCACCGACGAGGCCTCCGCCGCCCTCGCGCTCTCCCTGCG
The DNA here is from genome assembly GCF_000283035.1 of Actinomyces sp. ICM58. Taxonomy (NCBI): domain Bacteria; kingdom Bacillati; phylum Actinomycetota; class Actinomycetes; order Actinomycetales; family Actinomycetaceae; genus Actinomyces; species Actinomyces sp. ICM58. Next base: position 3,132 of record NZ_ALIY01000147.1, on the reverse strand, counting down.
CACCTGCGCCGTGGCCCTCGGTGTGGACCTCTTCCTCGGAGTCCCGGCGGCCCTCCTCCTGTCCCGCCCGTGGCGCGGCGTGCGCGCCGCCCGCATCCTCGTCGCACTGCCCCTCTCACTGCCGCCCGTCGTCGCCGGCATCGCGCTCCTCGCGGCCTTCGGCAGGCGCTCGACGTTGGGCGCTCTGCTGAGCGGCGCCGGCCTCGACATCGCGTTCACGACGACCGCGGTCATCATCGCGCAAGTTTTCGTCTCCCTGCCCTTCCTGATCGTCACCCTCGAATCCGCGCTGCGCTCCCGCGAACAGGGGCTCGACGAGATGGCCTCCTCCCTGGGCGCCTCGCCCTCGCGCGTCTTCTGGCAGATCACGCTGCCCACGGTCCTGCCCGGCCTCGGGCGCGGCGCGGCCCTCGCGCTGGCCCGCTGCCTCGGCGAATTCGGCGCCACCCTCACCTTCGCGGGCTCCATGCAGGGCGTCACCCGCACGATGCCCCTTCAGATCTACCTGGCCCGCGAGTCCGACGCGGACCTGGCCCTCGCGCTCGGCGTCGTCCTCCTCGGCGTCGCCGCGCTCGTCGTCGCGCTCACCGAAACACCGTGGGGGCGTGCTGTCTCGTTCCTGCGCGCGCGCCTGTCATCGACGAGGCCGGGGCGCGGCCCTGCGCCCGGGGTTGCCTTAGGTGCTCGCGCCGCGGGATCAGCGGCGGCTGATCCCGGATGCGGCCTCGACGCCTCGGATGACGATGCTGCGGGCGTGGCGGGCGCTGCCGTCCACGTTGCCGGGACCGTGACTGAGCGCTGCTGGGCGGCGGACGCGCGGCTGCGCCCCGGCCTCGTGACGGCCGTCGTCGGCCACAACGGCGCCGGAAAGTCCACCCTCGCTCAGGTGATCGCCGGGACCCTGCGCGTGGACGGCGGGGCCGTGAGCATCGGGGAGCGAGTCGTCGACGACGCCGCCACCTTCGTGCCCGCGCGCAGGCGACGTGTCGCCATGGTCTCTCAGGCCCCGCGCATCTTCACCCACATGAGCGTGGTTGCCAACGTCGCGTTCCCGCTGCGCGCGCGCGGCGTCGGGCGAGCTGAGGCCCGGGAGGCCGCCCTCGAGCAGCTGCGGGCCGTGGGCATCGAGGACCTGGCATACCGGCGAGCCTCCGATCTGTCCGGTGGCCAGGCCGCGCGCGTCGCCATCGCTCGGGCGCTCGTCTTCCGGCCCGAGGTGCTCATTCTCGACGAGCCCACGGCTGCCCTCGACGTCGAGGCGACCGCCCAGGTCTCCGCCGTCCTGCGCCAGCGCCTGATGGGCGCGGGGATCACGACCCTGCTCGTTTCCCACGACATCGCCGAGGTCCTGGCCCTCGCCTCCCACATGATCGTCATGGGGGAGGGGCGCGTCGTCGAGGAGGGTTCGCCCGCCCGCGTGCTCGCCTCGCCCACGTCCGTGTTCGCCGCGCGCTTGGCTGGCCTCAACATCGTCGCCGGCCCCGCCGTCGTCCAACCCGGCCTGGTGGGCGTGCGCGTCGGTGAGGGAGCGCTGTGGGCGGCCGCGGACTCGCCCGAGAGTGAGACCGAGACCGCGGGGGCTGGCCGTGAAGGCGCTGACGCCGTGCCTGGCGCGGATGCTAGGGGTGTGCCTGGCGGCGGCGCCTCTGGTGTTGGCGGCGCTGACGCCGCGCGTGCTGGCCGTGAAGGCGCTGACGCCGCGCCTGGCGCGGATGCTGGCAGCCCCGAACCCCTTCCCTCCAGCCCCGCCGGTGAACACGCTCGCGTCGCGCTGACCTTCCCGCCCGAGGCCGTGGCCCTCTCCCGCGAGGAATCCCACGCCTCGCCGCGCAGCGTCCTGCCCGGCGTTGTTGCGGGCGTCGACGTCGACGGCTCCCTCGTGAGCGTGCGCGTCGCGCTCGCGGGGGGAGTCTCGGTGAGCGCCCGCGTCACCGCCTCCGGGTGGGCCGGCCTAGGCCTCGGCGTTGGTGATTCCCTCTGGGTGAGCGTCAAAGCCACCCAGGTCCGGGCGATTCGCGTCGCGGCGGGCTCGTGAACGGCGCGTGTGCCTCGGATCTGCGGATGTGGGGCCTTGTGAGGTGCTGTCACGCGCTTAACCAGCGGCGGATGGGCCGTGGGCGTCGCACGTTAACCTGAGCTGTCCCGGGTGTTGTGGAGAGTGTCCTAGGCCGGATTGGATCTGGTCAGCGTCAGTATTCGATGGAGTTGCGTGAGCCTGCGAGGGTTAAAGGACAAAACGTGTTGGTTTTGTCGCAACTTTTCGGCTTGCTGGTGCGGGAAAGTCGGTATTGAAGTTGGTGGGAGCCAACTTGAAGGATGGACAAAACGTGTTGGTTTTGTAGCGACTTTTCGGCTTGCTGATGCGGCGTATGGGCATTCGTGGCGTGAGTCGGCGTCGGACCCGCCATGTCAGCCCCAGCGCCGCGCCATGCATGCCCCTTGGACCTGGTCAATCGGCATTTCGGGGCCCATGATCTCAACGAGTTGTGGGTCGCGGACACCTACGTGCCAACCCAGGCTGGCTGGGTCTACGTCTCCTTCGTCACCGACGTGTGCTCGCGTAAAATCTTGGGCTGGAAAGTCGCGTCCTCGCTGCATGCCGACGTGGCCCTGGACGCGTTGAACATGGCGATCTACCAACGTCGCCGCGATGGTATTGACGCTCGTGGGGTCGTGCACCACTCCGACCGAGGCGTCCAATACCGCGACGTGCGCTACGGGCAAGCTCTCGCCCGTTGCCAGGCAGTAGCTTCGGTGGGTTCGACCGGTGACTCCTACGATAACGCCTTGGCCGAAGCGTTGAACTCCTTGTACAAAGCAGAACTGATCGACAACGAGGCGCGCCCCGGCTACGCGCCCGTGGCGCGATCGGCGCGAGGTCGAGCGCGAAACCGCCGCCTGGGTCCACTGGTACAACACCCGCCGCCCCCACCTCGCCCTGGGCGGCATCACACCACAACAAGCAGAAAACCAACACACAACAACACGAAAGGAAGCGGCCTCAACAAGCCTCCGCAAAACCCAGGACTAGACAAACAGCGCGAGGGCCGCTGCACCCGTTACGTGGCGCTGCACCCGTTATGTGGCGCTGCACCCGAACAGAAGGGGTGTAATGCCTACGGATCGGGTGCA
>NZ_ALIY01000146.1:0-2822 GCF_000283035.1 Actinomyces sp. ICM58 | reverse complement strand
GGTCGCCGCTGCGCCCAATGCCCCCGTCCGCGATGACGTGCACGTAGCGACCGCCGGACTCGTCCATGTAGTCGCGCCGGGCCGCCGCCACGTCCGCGATCGCCGTCGCCATCGGCGCGTGCACGCCCAGCGACTGGCGCGTCGAGTGCGCCGCTCCCCCACCAAAGCCAACGAGGACGCCGGCCGCGCCCGTGCGCATCAGGTGCAGGGCCGCCGTGTCCGTGCACACGCCTCCGACGATGACGGGGACGTCCAGCTCGTAGATGAAGCGCTTGAGGTTGAGGGGCTCGCGCCGCGACGACACGTGCTCGGCGGACACTGTGGAGCCGCGAATAATGAACAGGTCGACGCCCGCGTCCACGACCGCGCGCCAATGCTGCTGGACGCGCTGGGGCGAGAGCTTGCCGGCGACGACCACGCCGGCCTCGCGCAGCTGCTTGAGCCGCTCCGTGATCAGCGAGGGCTTGATCGGCTCCGAATAGACGCGCTGGAGGGTCGCGATCGACTCCTCCTCGCCCAGGTGAGCGATCTGATCAAGAATCGGGGTGGGATCCTCGTAGCGGGTCCACAGTCCATCCAGATCCAGGACGCCGATGCCACCGAGGCGACCAAAGGCGATCGCGGTTTCCGGGCTCATCACCGAGTCCATAGGGGCGGCCATGAGAGGAATGTCGACGTGGTAGGCGTCGATCTGCCAGCCGACGTTAACGTCCTCGGGGTCGCGCGTTCGCCGGGCGGGCACGAGCGCTATGTCGTCCAGTGTGTAGGCGCGCCGACCGCGCTTGCCGCGTCCGATTTCGACTTCGTGGCTCATGAACCGATTCTACTGCCTCCGAGACGCTTCCACTTCCTCCGAGACGCAGATGTGCCCGCCCTCTGCCACACTGGAGGAACCGGCAAGGACAGGAGCAATCATGAGCTGGATCGAGGACCCGTGGATGGGTTTTGACACCGAGACGACGGGCGTGCGCGCGCTCAAGGACCGCCTCGTCACCGCCGCGCTGGTGCTGCGCATCGACGGCGCCTCCTACCGGTCCGGCGTCAGCGCCCCCGATCAGGTGGCGACCTGGCTGACCGACCCGGGTGTCGAGATCCCCGAGCAAGCCACAGCCGTCCACGGCATTACGACCGAGCAGGCGCGGCGCGACGGCCGCCCTATCGAGGAGGTCCTGCACGAGCTGGCCGGTTCCATCGTCGAGCACTGGCTGCGCGGCTACCCGGTCGTGGCCTTCAATGCGACCTATGACATCACGCTGGTCAACCAGGAGCTGCGCCGCCACCGCCTGGGTTCCTTCGAGGAGCGCCTGGAGGGCGCGCCGATGCTGGTCGTCGACCCGCTCGTCTTGGATCGGAAGCTCGACCGCTTCCGCAAGGGTAAGAAGACGCTGACGGAGATGGCGCCCGTCTACGGCGCGGTCGCCTCCCCGGACGCTCACACGGCCGAGGTCGACGTGGCCATGACGCTTGACGTGCTGGCCGGCATGGTGGATAAGTACCCGCAGCTGGCGTCGATGAGCGCCCTGGAGCTCATGGATTACCAGCTCCAGGCCCACCAGGATTGGGCCGAGGACTTCGAGAAGTACCTGCGCAAGCAGGGCCGCGACGCATCCATCGACCGCGAGTGGCCGCAGATCACGCCGCGAGGCCGCGGCGACTCTCAGGACTAGGAACGATTCAGGCGGGGGTCGGTGGCCGGCCCCAGTTTCGTTGTGCCCGAGGTGTCCTCCGCGCGGCGCATGTACGAGGCAGCGGCCGGGTTAGGCCGCGCCCGGTGGGCGGCCACCGGCTGCTCAGCACGCGCTACACGCCACCAGTGCGGAGGGCGCTGGCGGGGCCGCAGCTCCCGGCCACCAACGCACATCCGGATAGGTAAGCAACATCCGGATAGGTAACGAACATCCGGATAGGTAAGCAGCATCCGGATAGGTAAGCAACATCCGGATAGGTAAGCAACATCCGGATAGCTTAATAACCTATCCGGATGTGCATAACCTATCCACGTGCGCACAACCTATCCAGATAAGCCCAGACGGTATCGCAGGGAACGCGGGCCTGGTCACGTAACACGCAACGCGCGACCCGTGTGGAGGGTGCCGGCGGGCGCCGACGGCGCCACAGGGTCTCACCGGGCTTCGAGCCGACGCGCCGAGCAAAGCTCGCGGCGTGGACGGCGAGCGGGCGGGCGGACCCGACGGCGCCACAGGGTCTCACCGAATAAAAGTCGCACATAATTTCCCACGGTCAGTTTTCAAGCGGCGCTCAAAAAGTTGCAATTCCAACGACGCACATTCAAGGTTTGAAGCAGCCGCAGGGGAATTACGTGCGACATTGCCTAGGAACCATGCCTGCGACCGCCCTCGCGGCCCAGACCCCTCCAGTCACGGTCCCACCCGCGTAAAGGAGTGGGTCAGTGCATGCGTCACGGTCACCGATAATGAACCGCGGTCCCACCCGCGTAAAGGAGTGGGTCAGTGTATGCGTCACGGTCACCGATAATGAGCTGCGGTCCCGCCCGCGTAAAGGACTGGGGCTCCCGGCCACCAACGCACATCCGGATAGGTAAGCAACATCCGGATAGGTAACGAACATCCGGATAGGTAAGCAGCATCCGGATAGCTTAATAACCTATCCGGATGTGCATAACCTATCCACGTGCGCACAACCTATCCGGATAAGCCCAGGCAGAGGGTATGGCAGGGAACAAAGGGCTTGGCGAGGGAACGTACACCACGCGCCACCAGTGAGGAAGGCGTCGGCGGGGCTGCAGGGCATGGCCGAGCCTCGAGCCGACGCGCCGAGCAAAGCTCGCGGCGTGGACGGCG
>NZ_ALIY01000145.1:0-37460 GCF_000283035.1 Actinomyces sp. ICM58 | reverse complement strand
CACGCGAAGCCCCTCGGTGCGCCACAAGCGCCGGAACGTATCACGCCCTATGACAATGCCCTCGCTCTTGGCCCGCGCCCAGGCGCGTTTATAGCCCCAGCGTCGATGCGTGGCGGCAAAATCGTTCATCCACTGGCGCACAGGCGCATGATCACGCAGCGTTTTCGCCCCGCCCGCCGCGCGGGTGCGGCAATACGCTGACCGGGACAGCCCGGCAACGCGGCATGCAAGGCGCTGAGAAAACCCCTGACCAACCAGGTAGCTCACAGCTTCATGCCTGCGCGCCGGGCTTAGAAGTTTCCCTCCGCGAGCTCTCGCAGCGCTGCCTTCTCCAGCTCGGCTTGGCCTAGCAACTGTTTGAGGCGCGCGTTTTGCTCGCGCAACTCACGCAGTTCCTTGGCCTCACTACGACTCATCGACCCATAACGCTGGCGCCACCGGCACAACGTCGCCTCGCTGATACCCAGCACGCGGCAGGCCTGGGCCGTACTCATGCCCTCACCTCGCAGCGCCTCGGCTTTCTCCAGCTTTACGACAATCTGCTCAGGCGTGTGCTTCGAGAACTTCCTCATGGTCATCCATTCTGCCCGGCCACAAGCAGCCGGGACTACTCAGAACAACCCTCTCAAAACAAACGGTCCGAAAAACCCAGACCCCTCCACCCGAATCGCACGCCCAGTACTTTTTCGACCTCAAACCGCGAGTCGACTATACACGAAGCCTGTATAACCAGGCAGAGAAAGAGTTCGCCGATGCCCTCGATGTCATAAATCCCGAAGCCGATACGGAGTGGATTCGCAACGCGAAAGCATACGTCACATCATACTACATCCCCAGCTCTGATAATCCCGCCGCAACGAGTGTCGGCCCCGTCCAAGCATGGACCAGCGGATGGGCCACTGCATTGCGCGGTGGACGCAGCTATTATCACCGCGGAAACTACAGGCCTCCTGCGAACTTAGCAGATATGTCGTACTGGAAGAGGGTCACTGCAAAGGGGGACGTTTTTAACTGGAGTTGGTTTGGCATACACTCCGCTGCCGGCGAATCTCGACTTGCCGCCCCAATCAAAGTACTCAATAGGGTCGGCACGGTCGCAGGCCGAGTTTTCCCCATCGTAAACGGGACAATGACTGGGCTTGAGTCTCTCCGTTCCGACGACATTAATCATCCAGAAATGGGCGATGGTGAGAAGGTTGTTCGCGCGGCCATCAAAGGCACCTTTACTGCCGGCCTCGAATTAGGTGTTGGCAGTATCGGCGCGTCCGCAGGTGGACTCGTTGGCGTCTCTTTAGGCGGTCCCATCGGGGGCGTTATCGGGTTTGTTGGCGGTGGTTTGACTGGAGGATTCATTGGCAACGAGGCAGGCAAGCGCGTCGGCGATTCGCTCAACAAGTATGTCGTGCATCCTTTCGTCAAGTGGTGGAACAGCTAGGGGACCGCATGTGGTTTTCTGTTGCGGGAGCGGTTCTCGGCGCGCTCATTGTCCATGCGTGGTGGCTGGAGACGTACACTGATTCGCCGCTTGCCAGGTCGTGGCGGAGGATGTCGGCGTCCTGGTCCCCCACGCGCAAAGCACAGGCGATGCTGCGTCCCTGCACGGGGCTCATGCTTGTCTTCGGAGGGGTAGGTGTGGTCCTCGAGCAGGTCGGCGCACCGACACCGCTCCTTACCCTGTTCGCGTTCCTTGCCTTACTCTTCCTCGTTATTGGCGTGGTGTACCTGTTGCCCCTGCCGTTGCCTCGTTTCGCCGATGCACGCTATCAGTACTTGAAGCGCCACGGGTTGCTCGACGCGACGGGGCACCCGCTGCCCGACGAAGTCATTAATCACATTCTCGCTCAACGTGAAGGACACCCATTCTCATGACTTTTTCTTATCAGGCTCCCGATCGGTGGTCTCCGTTGCCGGAGGAGGTCTTCGCGGCTATCGCCCCGACTGACTCCCAGGAGGGCACGCGCGTGCTGGGCGGTGTGGCTGGCCCCGTCGACGCCACGCACAGCTTCGCGGCCACGATCTTGACCGTGGCTTCCACCATCCCTGACGATCAGGACGACGCGGTGGTCCTGGCCGACTCGGCGCGCCTGATCCGTGACACTATCGGCGGTTTCATCATGCTGGAGGACATGGCGTGGCCCGCCACCCCGAGCGGCGCTTACCTACGCACCGGCATCTACATTGAGGGCACGGTACCCATTACGATGTGCCAGTGGGCGTGGGTCCACCGCGCCCAGGGCGGCCAGCGCTTCCTCATCACGGCGACGGCCACGTCAACGACCGACCAGTTCCCCTTCGTCGCCGACGACATCGTCCAAATCATCCCCACCATTGAGGTCGCCCTATGAGCCCCAACGACTCTTTCCGCCCCACCCTGAGCCTGTCGATCGATCAGGCGACGGCTTTCCTACCCCTGGCCTCGCGCCACGTCCCCCGGGCCGAGCAGCTCGACACCGCGCGCGACCTGGGCCTGAGTACGACGCCAGCGGTCGACGAGAACGGGTTCAGCGAGACGGCACTGGCCCTGTGGGAATCCATGAACCAGGCAGATGCTGCCATGACGATGGCGTCCCTGACACCCACCCAGCCGACCCGCCGCAGCCTGCGGATCTGGCTGGGCCGCCCATACGCCACGGTCGCACGCGCGCAAGGGGAAAAGATACACGTGTACCGCATCGACACCGAGGAGATTCCCCACGTCGTTGCCGCGAACTCCCCGCTCGGCCCGCGCCCCGAGACCTTCGACGGGCCACCCTACCTGCCCACAGAGTTCCTCGACGCCGCCGAGGAGGGCAACCTGGACACCGCTCAAGCCATCTTGGAGCACCTGACCACCTTCGGCCCGGCCGATTCGCTCTTCTCCCACGCCTTGGTCAACGGCGACTGGGAGTACACCACGTGGACACGCGACAACATCACGCCCGACGGCGTGACCCCTTGGGCCGCCCTCAGCGTCCTGTCCACACCCGCGGGCTCCTACCTGGTCACCCCGACACAAGGCGAATCCTCCGACGAGGAAGCCACCATGGAGCCCGTCCTTCAAACCGTCCTATGGGGCCAACTCGCCCAACTCTTCACCCCCAACCAGGAGACACACAAATGAGCAACATCACATGGGATCACTTTGAGGTTCAACGCGCGGCGACAGACGCCGCCTATGCGTCGTTTGCCCTCAACGGCGTTTCTCTCAGTTCCCCCGCAACGGGAAGTAAGGCCCAGGCGACGCTCAACGAGAAAATGCAGGGCCTAAAACAGGCAATCGAGGATATGTCCGAAGCTGCGAATGCAATGAGCGCCGGCCTGAAAGCAGCTGACAAAGCCTTCGAAGACAATGAGCAGCAGTGCAAAGTAAAGATTACAAAGTCAGCGCGTTTTCTTGACAACAGCATGAAAGGTTGGGGTTAGGCTCGTGTTGTGTTGACACTTCGTTAAGCGGGCGCGAGTTCCTGCGGCCAGCGAGGCACCTGTTATGGCAACTCGTCGTCTTTTGACACCGGAGTATCGTCGTGATGTGGCGAGTCTGGTGTTGGATACAGGCTCGATGATCGCGTCTGTGGCCCGGGATTGAGGGCTGGGCGAATCGGTGGTGGGCCGGTGGGTAGCACTCGAGCGCGTGCTGCGTCAAGCCGTGCGTGAGGGTCGTCCTGATCCACGCGAGCTGGAAGCCGAGAACACGGCGCCCAGTCGGCGGGTTCGCGAAACGATCGCGCCGGCCCGTCAGAGCGGCTCATACAGACGCGACAAATGACAGCATCAATGCCACCCCTCGCCGAGTGGCTCAACGGGAAGTAGGTTGACGCATGTGGAGCGGAATCGGCAGCGTGGTGTTTGGCTACCTCCTAATTCATGCGTGGTGGTTCGAAACATACACGGACTCGCCGCTTGCCAGATCGTGGCGGAGGATGTCCGCGGCACGGTCCCCCACGCGCAGCGCTCAAGCAATACTGCGCCCCTGCGTCGGCCTCATGTTCTTCTTCGGAGGAATCGCTCTTCTTCTCGAACCAATTGGGGCCCCTGTCTTTATTGTGAGGGTTCTGCTCTTCATCGCTTTGTTAGCGCTTGTGGTCGGGGTCGTGTATTTGTTGCCGTTTCCTCTGCCTCGTTTTGCTGATCCGTATTATCAGTACTTGAAGCGTCACGGGTTGCTCGATGCGACGGGGCGCCCACTGCCAGACGAAGTCATTAATCGCATTCTCACCGAACGCGGCGGAGACACATTCTGATAACTGTTCTGTCAGGCCCCCGCATTCCTGCACAAGGCCGACGTCACCAAACCACAACAGGCCGCCGTGACAACGACGAACGGGCGCGCGGCCGGGAATCCCGGTGCCGCGCGCCCGCCTCGCTCAGGTGGAGGCCCGTCAGGCCACGTCGAGTGTCTTGGCGACGCCCGCCAGAACAGCGCCCACGATGACCAGCGCGACGCCGATGACGGTCCAGCGCAGCTCCTTGCGCGTGCGGGTCTCGTGGAGCCACAGGATACCCAGCGGCGTCGAGATCAGGATGCCGAGCTGGGAGAGCGTGAAGCCGGTGCCCGCCCCCAGGTTGTTGGAGTTGAGCTGAAGCAGCAGGATCGCGGTGCCCCACAGGACGCCGTTGAAGGTCGAGGGAACCATGCGGCGGTGACGCAGCGAGTCCTCGGGGGCCACGCCGCCACGGCCCTGGATCGCGAAGAAGATCGCGCAGTACACGGTGTAGCCGATCGCCTGAGGCAGCAGGAACTCGGCGGGCTGGATGCCAAACCACTTGATGATGAGCGGGAAGGCCACGAGGCCCAGCGTGGAGGTCGTCAGCAGAAAAGCGCCGCGCTTCCAGTCGAGGGAGGCCGCGTCGGAGCCGGACTCGGAGCGCGACAGGAACCAGATGCCAACGATCAGGACGATGATCGCGGCGATACCGTAGGGCAGCGCGCCGCCGTGGAGCCACTCGCCGAAGATCGCGATGCCCGCCAGGGACATGAGGACCAGCTGGCCGCCGGTGGACAGGGGCATCGTGCGGCTCATGCCCAGGACGGAGTATGAGCGCAGCTGATCGCACACGCCGACGCCGAGGAGCAGGCCGGTCAGGAAGGAGACGCCCAGGTTCAGCGGCGTCCACGCGGGGTGCAGGAAGGGGGTGGCGACGGCGGCCATGAGCAGGCCGCCGAGGACGGCGCCCATGACTCGCTGGCGGTCTGAGCCGCCGGTCTTGCCCATGAGCGTCGTGGCGACGCCAAAGAAGACAGAGGGCAGGATGCCGATAAGGATCGTGGACAGGGTCATGTGCGCACCTCCTGGGGTGGTCGCGGCCCCGATTGACGAGGCCGTGGTTATTTGCGTTGGTGGGTGCGGCAGGAGCGCCGCCACCTCTTCCACGCTAGTCGCCCCCTCCCCCACCCCCACAAACTCCGTCGCCGTTTTGGCGCCTGTTTCACATGCACGTCGTGAAGCCTTTCACCAGACCAGGCCCCGTCCATGATGCAGCGCACGCCCAGGTTTCGGAATCTGACACCGGTCCACGCAATGCGACCCGGGCCTCGTCCCTGGATGAGGAACGAGGCCCGGGAACGTTCACGGGGCGCCCGCCCCGCGCGAGTGGCTACTCCACCGTCACGGACTTGGCGAGGTTGCGCGGCTGGTCGACGTCCAGTCCCTTGACGGAGGCGAGTTCGCAGGCGAAGATCTGCAGCGGCACGACGGTCAGGAGCGGCGCGTACAGGGTCGGCACGGGGGGCACGCGGAAGACGACCTCGGCGAACTCATCGACGGAGGTGTCCCCTTCCTCGGCGACCACGATCGTGCGGGCGCCGCGGGCGCGGACCTCGGCGATGTTGGCCAGGACCTTGCCGTGCAGCTCGGGGCGGCGCGGGGTTGGCACGATGACGATGACGGGCTGCCCCTCGTCCACCAGGGCGATGGGGCCGTGCTTGAGCTCGCCGGCGGCGAAGCCCTCGGCGTGGATGTAGCAGATTTCCTTGAGTTTGAGGGCGCCCTCGAGGGCGACGGGGAAGCCGACGTGACGGCCCAGGTAGATGACGGAGGTCGCGTCTTGCATCGTGCGGGCGAACTGGCGGACCGTCTCGCCGCTGTCGAGGATGCGGGCGATGGCCTCGGGGACACGCGCGAGCTTGTCCATGTAGTCGGCGATCTCGTCGGCGTACTTGTTGCCGCGCACCTGCGCCAGGTACAGGCCCAGGATGTAGCAGGCGGTGACCTGCGCGGTGAAGGCCTTCGTGGAGGCGACCGCGATCTCGGGGCCCGCGTGGGTGAGGATGACGGCGTCGGACTCGCGCGAGATCGTCGAGCCGGGCGTGTTCACGATAGCGACGACTTTCGCGCCCTGCTCGCGGGCGTGGCGGATCGCCTGAATGGTGTCCATGGTTTCGCCGCTCTGCGAGATGGCGACGACCAGCGTCTTCTCGCCGACGACGGGGTCGCGGTAGCGGAACTCGCTGGAGAGTTCGACCTCGACGGGGATGCGGCACCAGTGCTCGATCGCGTAGCGGGCGACCTGGCCCGCGTAGGAGGCGGTGCCGCAGCCGATCATGATGACCTTGTCGACGGAGCGCAGGACGTGCTCGGGGATGCGCACCTCGTCGAGGGCCAGGTGGCCGTGGGAGTCGATGCGGTCGGCCAGGGTGGCACCCACGGCTTCGGGCTGCTCGTGGATTTCCTTCTCCATGTAGGTCGGCCAGCCGTTCTTGGTGGCGCGGTCGGCGGAGAAGTCGACCTCGTATTCCTTGGGAGCGACGGGCGTTCCGTCGGGGTCGATGACGGTCACGTCGGTCGCGGAGACGACGACGATCTGGTCCTGTCCGATCTCGACGGCACGGTTGGTGTGCTCGACGAAGGCCAGGACGTCGGAGCCCAGGAAGTTCTCGCCCTCGCCCAGGCCGACGACCAGCGGGGAGGATCGGCGGGCGGCGACGATAACGTTCGGGGACTGGTTGGAGACGACGAGGAGCGTAAAGGTACCATGCAGCTTGTCGGTGACCGCGCGCATGGCCGCAACCAGTCGGCGCGCCACCTCCTCGTCGGTGCCGCTCAGTCCGGCGACCGCGCCAGTGTACGAGGCCGGGGCTGCCTCATCGTAGGCGCGCGCCAGCAGGTGGACGACCACCTCGGTGTCGGTCTCGGAGGCGAAGGTCTCGCCGTCGGCGACGAGGGCGGCACGCAGGGTGTCCGCGTTTTCGATGATGCCGTTGTGAACGAGCGAGAAGCGGCCGTCCGGGCTCGTGTGAGGGTGAGCGTTCGCGACCGTGGGGCGCCCGTGGGTGGCCCAGCGGGTGTGTCCGATGCCGGCGTAGGCGTCGGCGGGGCTGTCCGCGTCGACTTCTTCGACGAGGTTGACGAGCTTACCGACCGCGCGGCGCACGTACAGGCCCTCGTCCGAGGCCAGGGCGATGCCCGCCGAGTCGTAGCCGCGGTACTCCAGGCGCGCCAGACCACCGAGGATCACCTCCCGACTGCGCTGAGAAGCCTTGCATCCGATGTGTCCAACAATTCCGCACATGGTACTAATTCCAGCACACCCACCCCCGCCCGCGGTACCCAACGTGTGTCGCTTCACGTGGTTGCTCGCATCGTGGGCGGCGGTTCCGCGCGAGGCTGAGACGGTCGGACGCGGGAGGCGTAGCCCACAGCGACGGGCACTCACGCTCGGGGCCGACGTGCGGGGCCGACGTGCGCGGCCCATGATAGGGAGGGACACACCCGTCAAAGACGGCAGACACCCGCGCGCGACAACAAAGGAACGGTCGCGCGCCCGCGGTGACTAGCTCATACTTGACTACGACCCAAACAGCGGATAGCATGACCGCACGGTAGACGCTACGAAGGAGACGCGATCTTGGACAACAGTCTGCGTGAGGCTATCAAAGAATCGTTGGAGATCAACGCATATTTTGAGCGGCTGCGGGATAACGCCCCGGAACAGGTGTTCGGCACATCCGACGACGAGCTCGTCGAGGTAACAATCGACCGGAATGGCAAGCTGGTCGACTGCCGCATCGCCGAGGACTGGGCACGCTCCCTGGAACCCGAGGAACTGGAGACGGCCCTCAATGACGCACTTACGAACGCACAGGCCTTCCGCGTCGAGGCTGCGGAGGAAGAAATCGAGCGAAAGGGCTTGACCGATCCCGAGGTAAGCGATGATGACATCACCGATTTTATCGACGCACAAGAACAAGAGCTGCAGAACCGATCGAGTTTCTACCTTCCGCGCGAGAGCGATCTGGTAATCGAGGACATCCTTGCGCTCGCCGACAAGGCACTCGCCAATGAGCACAAGGAGCCCACGGTCAACACCGTGCAGGTCACCTGCACGTTTGATCTCGTATCAAAAATTTCGCTCAACTACAACTGGGCCGAGCGCCGCGGCGGTTCCATGATCGCGCGAGCGATCATGCTTGCATCCAGCGACAGTCAGCAACCCCCCGCAGACCCCGCTCGCAACCTGCTGGCGGAATCGCTCGGCCTTCTCTCGAAATGGAGTAAGTAAATGGCACTTTCACTTCAAGCTACCGTCGAAAAGCTTCGCGAGGAAAGCGCGCTCTGGGAATCACAGAGCGATCCTCTTTCAGGCACAGCTAGCTCCGTCGATTCTTTGACGATCACAGGTATTGACGCTGGAATTTTTGCAGGCATTATGAATGCCTACAACAAGCACTGCACAACGATCTCGTCTCTCGTTCGCCAGGGCGCTGGGGAGGCTCAGGAAGCAGCTGATTCAATCGACCGTTCAGCTACGGCTTACGAGAATAACGAAGCAGAATCCACCGAGATTATCTCAAATACATTTGACAGGTGATTTTTCATGGCCAAATTCGTCGACGCACTTTTCGATGAGATCATTCGGAAGCTTGAGAGTGTTTTTAAGGCACTCGAGAAGATGATCCGCGGTCTTCAGGATACCATCAATGGAATTCTCTCTTTCGCGAAGAAAGTACTCACATGGGTTATCGAAAAGATCGAAAGCCTCCTCAATAAAATCTATGCAGCCTGGGATAAGCTCGTGGATTACTACAACAAGGTTATCCGTGTCATTTCGGCACCGAAGACACTTCACGAGCGTTCCCTCAGCTGGCTTTCCGACGTCAAGGTGCCGATGAGCAACTACGCGACGGCCATCGGTACTGACCACCTCCTCAGGTCTCGGCACTGGGGTGGAGATGCTGGGGACGCGTACCGCGACTCGGTCGCAGACCAGTCACAAGCCGGCTCACAGATGGCCACAGTTGCGGATAAGACATCAGATATCCTTGAACAATGCGCAGAGGCAGGCAATGTGCTTTACGCGGCAATTCTTGCTGCTGTCATTGAGTTCCAGGTCGGCGCTGCTGCTGCAGCGGTTGAATCAGCCACCGTTGTCGGTATCCCTGTCGCTCTTGCAACCATTCTGGCCGTTGCAGTAGTAGCAGCAACGGCAATTGCCACAGCAATCAACGCCTTCACCGCCTTCTCGAACTCTATCAGTGCAGGTAACCGAGGCTTCGTGCAGGCCATGACCGAATACACTTTTGGTAACAAGTGGCCGTCGGCAACAAAGTACAACGCATAGCTTTCACTCATTCCCATGCACCCCGCTCGCGGGCGCATTGCGACATGAGTGCGATCGGTGGGGGCCAGGCGTATAGACGCCTGGCCCCCACCGTGGACACGCATCGCACACCTAGCCCCCGGTGAGGGACAATATTCCCGTGAGCACCACTGACGCTTCCTCGCCCAGCCCGGCCACGACCTCGTCGGGAAGGATCCCGAACGTGGGCTGGCGGGCCAACCCCAGCCCCTACGCGCGCTTCGACCGCTGCGCGTGGGACCGGCTCACGGACCGTACTCCCCTGCCGCTCACGCAGGACGACATCGACCAGATCGCCTCCCTAGGCGACCCGATCGACATGACCGAAGTCGACACGATCTACCGGCCCCTCTCCGCCCTCCTGCAGCTCTACATCGACGGGCGCAGGCGCATCTCCGCGGAACGTCGCGCATTCCTGGGCGAACCCGACGCGTACTCCACCCCCTTCGTCATCGGCATCGCAGGGTCGGTGGCCGTCGGCAAGTCCACCGTCGCGCGCCTCCTCCAGCTCCTCCTCTCACGCTGGGACTCCACGCCCCGCGTCGACCTGGTGACCACCGACGGCTTCCTCTACCCCAACCGAATCCTTCAGGAACGCTCCCTCATCGCCCGCAAGGGCTTCCCCGAGTCCTACGACCGCACGGCCCTGATCTCCTTCCTCGCCGCCGTCAAAGCCGGAAACCCCCACGCAAAAGCCCCCGTCTACTCACACGTCACCTACGACATCGTGCCGGGCGCCTACGTCGACGTGGACCGCCCCGACATCCTCATCGTCGAGGGCCTCAACGTGCTCCAACCCCCGCGTTCCGCGCCCGGTTCCATCTCCGTCGCCGTCTCCGACTACTTCGACTTCTCCATCTACGTCGACGCCGACGAGACACACATCGAGCAGTGGTACGTCGACCGCTTCCTGAAACTGCGCGCGACTGCCTTCTCCCGCGAAGACTCATTTTTCAAGACCTACGCCTCCCTGACCGACACCGAGGCCGTCTCCACCGCGCACGTGGTGTGGAACGCGATCAACCTGCCGAACCTGCGCGAAAACATCCAGCCCACCCGCGAGCGCGCCACGCTCATCTTCACCAAGGGCGCCGACCACCGCGTCGAATCCCTCGCGATTCGCAAGGACTAGCCCCCAACGCGCGCCCCACGTCGGCGCGTCTACACCCCTCGCGCTCTGTGCCCCTCCTCCCCCGCGCCGGCGCCCCTGCCCCCTCCCGCTCTGCGTACAGCCGCCCCAACGCGGACGAGGCCGCAGCCGGAACGCCCGGCCACGACCTCGTCGCTGGTGTTGAACTAACTACCCGATCCACGCGCCCGAGGGCGCGAAGTGGTACCACGTCCAGCCGATGAGCTCCCAGCCGGTGGCCATGGAGCCGCTGGCGCGCAGGTAGAACCACGTGGGCCCGTCCTGGTACCAGCCGGTTGTCATCGCACCGCTGGCCCCGAAGTGGTACCAGGTGCCGCCCAGGTGCTGCCATCCAGTGGTCATCGAGCCCGAGGGCGTCAGGTAGTACCAGGCACCACCGTCCTTGAGCCAGCCGGTGCGCATGACGCCGCCGGAGGTCATGTAGTACCACTGGCCGTCGATCTGCGTCCATCCGGTCGCCATCGCGCCGGTCGCCGGGTCAAGGTAGTACCAGTTGCCGTGCTCCATCATCCAGCCGTACTGCTGAGCGCCGGAAGGCCCGTGGTAGTACCAGTGTCCGGATTCGTAGACCCAGCCCATCTTCAGGTAGCCGCTCGCGTCGAAGCGGTAGGTCTGCCCGTCGATGACGAGGGTCTCGTTCGCCGCGTAGGTGCCGTCAGAGTAGGAGTACCACCATCCGAAGTAGCCGGACTTCCACTGACCTGTGCGAGGCTGGGGCGTGGGATCCGGGGTCGGGTCCGGGGTGGGAGCCGGCTCCGGCGTGGGGTCGACGGTCGGGTCCGGCGCGGGTGTCGGGTCCGGCGTGGGGGTCGGCTCGTCGACCGTCACCCAGTACAGGAAGCGCGAGTCGCCGCCGCCGACGGCGTGGAGGACGACTTGGGAGGTCTCACCCTCGCCGAGCTCGACTTCCTGCGTCGTCTTGTCCGCGGGGTTGACGAGCATCAGGTGCGCGCCCTCGCTCGGCTTCTTGACAGTCAGGGTGATGTCCTGGGCGGTCTCGGCCAGCGAACCGTTGTCGGTGCGCGGGTCGAGGAGGACCGACGGGTAGCGGGTCTGGCCGGTCAGGGCGTTGACGACCATGAAGCCCGTGGGGGCGGTCGTCGAATCACCGAAGATCTCGGCGGATTTGACGCTGTCCAGTCCGGCCAGCTGCTCGAAGTAGCCGACGACGACATCGCCGGGCAGGCCGTCGTTGACGGAGCCGACGTTGGTTACCGACATGTCGACCAGGCCGACGGCGGCGTTAGCGGCCATGGCCTCGTCGCCGGTGGCGAAGTTGCCGTACTTGTAGCCGCTCAGCGTCGGAGTCTCGGAACGTGCCGCGTACTGTCCGGGTTTGTAGGCGACGAACGTGGAGTTCATGGCCTTCGTGTAGTTACCGATGTAGGAGACGTTGCCGAAGATGTTGGAGAACTCGTAGAAGGAGCGCGTCGGCGCGCCATCGTGATCGATGATGGAGGAGCGGTCGTAGCCGTTGTACTCCATGCGGAACAGGCCGAACCACTTCTGGCCGGTCGCCAGGCCCAGGGAGGGCACGATCGATTTCTCGGAGGCCGACACGTTCGCATCCCAGTTGTAGTCCAGGTACTGGCCGTACAGGATCGGGCTGGAGCCGTCGCCGGTCAGGCCCTTGAGGCCGTACTCGCGCTGCTTCTTCCACGTGTTGGTGTTCAGCAGGTTCGTGACAACCTGCTGGGGAGCCGGTCCGCCGTTGGCGCCCCAGTAGTACTTGTCCCAGCTGAGCAGGTCGGGCTTGGCGTTCTCGACGTAGTAGCTCAGGTTGGCGTCGCGGTACCAGGACGGGTCGTCCCAGGAGTTGGCGTGGACGACGGCGCCGGGGATGTTCTGCTTGGACCAGGCGAACCAGTTCTTGAAGCACTCGGATTCGCCGCGGTTGAAGCCGCCCTCGTCGCCGTACTGGATGTCAACGAGCGTGGAGGCGTAGGGCGACATGTACTCGTTCATGAAGTTGTGGGGCTCGCCGGCGTTGCACATGCTGTTCTTGCCGGTGGGTGCCTTCGCGAGCGCCCACGGCGTGCCCTTGCCCAGGGACTCCATCATGGGGGTGTTGAACATGGGCAGGTCGTAGAACATGGGGAACGCGCCGCCCGTCAGGTCGCGCTCCGCGGCGTCGAAGCCGCCGCGGCCGTAGCCCTCGGAGGGGACCCACGCGGGCATCATGACGCCGTACTGGAGGGCGAGAGCCTGGGCGCGGTTGACGCCCCACTTGCCGTCCCCGGGATCGAAGCCGGAGTAGCGCTCGTACATGGAGTTGTCGACCGCGGGTGCGACGGGGGTCTGGCCTGCGGGCAGGCCCCACACCTCGAGGTCGTTGAAGGTGACGGCGGTGGCGATGTTCTGGGGGGTCTGGGGTTCGGTCTCGTCGTTCATCCAGATGCGGATATTCTTGGCGAGGTGGTAGGCGTTGAAGTCCCAGTACCACAGGCCACGCGCGTCGCGCGTGAGCGAGGCGTGGGTGACGATGGTTGTCCATTCGCCGCCGTCTGCTTCCTGGACCGCGATGGCCACGGAGTTACCGCCGTGCCACGACTGGGCGCCGGCGGGCAGGGTGGGGGTGCCCCAGCCGTTGACGCGGTGCACGTAGCGGGCCTCGCCGAGGTGCAGTTCGATGCCGGTGACTCCCTCGGACCAGTCGGAGGCGCGCACGAGCGGGTTCGAGGTCCATGTTGTCTTGGGATCGAGGTCGGTCAGGGCCGCGTTCTCGGCCTCGCTCGCGCCGTTCGCCGAGGCCGTGGCGGGCACCAGCACGTTGCCGCGGAAGTCGGTGTCCACCTTGGTGATGTTGACGACGTAGGTGGCTTCCTTGCCGTCCTTGGACACGTGCGCGGTGATGACGTTCAGGCCGGTGGTGAGGTCGAGGTTGGTCACTCGCCCGTCGGCGTCGGGGGTCGCGCCGTTGATGGTGACGGTGGCTCCGTCGACTGCGCGGAGGCGGGCCGAGACGGTGGTTGCGTGGTAGTAGCCGGTCGCCGTGTAGGTGTGGGTGCCAGGGGCGAAGTCCACGGGCTTTCCGGGTTCGCCGTAGGGGAGCTGGTCGATGACGAAGTCCAGGACCAGGTCTGATGCGCCGGAGCCCTGCTCGGGAGCGTCGGGGTGGGGCACGACCGGTCGGACCGCGTCGGTGCCGCCGCCGCCCTCATTGTTGCCGTAGGAGGTGATCGCGTTGCCCTGCGCGTCGCAGGGCAGGAGCTTGATGTCGGACAGGGCCATGTCGGACTTGCCGGGCGCGAGGGAGCGCAGGCCGGCCAGGGCGATGACGCGCTTCGTGGTCGCCGGGAAGGTGACGTACTGTTCCTTGTTGCCGAATTGGAGGTCGCTTCCGTGTGCGACCTCGGTGCCGCCGTCCCAGGTTCCGGCCGCGACCTTGGTCTTCCAGTCGTCGAAGGAGGCCTCAGCGGCGGGGTTCCCGGGGTCTTCATCGAAGGCGAAGACACGGTATTCTCCGGGGAATTGGTCGTTTCCGAGGGTGGAGTCGTAGGTGGGACGCGGGGTCAGGCCGAGGCCGCAGACCTGCGTGCCGGGCGTGGGGTTTTGAACGGCGAGGGCGTGGGGGTAGGGGTCGAGGCCTCCCTTCCACTTGGTGGTCCAGAAGGTCTTGGTGGCGTCCGTGCGGGTGGTGTCGTCATCGACGAGCGCTGCGATGGTGCCGTTGGGGGCGCCTTCGCCGACCTTCTCTTCGGAGGTCGCCCACAGGACGGTCGGGTGATAGGGGGTGTCGGTGGCTGCGATGGCCGCCGCGGGCGTCAGCCCGAGCATGGTGGCCGCAAGAATCGGGGCGCCGAGGGCTCCGATGATGGGTCTTGTCCCCATGAGTGTAACTCCTTCGTCAGTATGGGGTTAATGGCCGGGATCCCTCGTTTGTCGAAGGGGATCCCACATTACCTAACACGTGTTAGTTTTTTGTGAGACGACCTCCTTTTGATAGCGAAATGTCCTCGCGGGTGACGCTCACCCGCGAGGACACTCTCAGAACTTCAGTCCGCCATCCTCGATACCGCGGAAGAAGAACTTCTGACTAAACATAAAGACCAGGACGACGGGAACCATCGCCACGACGGCGCCGGCCAGGACCAGCTGGTAGGTGACACCCTGGGGCGAGTTCTGGATCGCCGTCAGCGTGAGCATGAGCGTCTGCTTGTCCGGGTCGGGCAGCATGAGCAGCGGGAAAATGAAGTCGGACCAGGCCCCGATGAAGGAGGTGAGGCCGACAACCGTCAGGGTGCCTCGTACCTGGGGCAGGAAGATCGACCAGAAGCGGCGCAGCTCCCCCGCCCCATCGATGAGGGCGGCGTCCTCGATCTCGTCGGGAATACCCATGAACGCGGCGCGCATCATGAGGATCTGGAAGGGGCCGATCATGGCGACCATCCAGACGCCGGGCAGCGTGTTGTACAGGTCCAGCTGCACCATCATCTTGAACAGCGAGAGCATGATCGACTCGAAGGGGAAGATCATGGCGGAGAGCACCACGAAGTACATGATGTTGCGTCCGGTCCAGCCGCGCCGAGAGAGCATGTAGCCGCCGACGCACGACAGGACCACGTTCGAGGCCACGGTCAGGGCCGCGATGATCGCGGAGTTCCTGATCGCCCCCAGAATGTTGGTTCGCTCAAAGAGCACGGAGAAGGACTCGAGCGACCACTGCTGGGGCAGGATGGTCGAGCCCTGACCGAAGACGGATTCGCCGGGTGCCTTGAAGGCCGCCATGAGGGGCAGCACGAGGGGGCCGACCAGGATGATCGCGACGACGACCAGGAGGACGTAGCGGGCCACCAGGGCTCCGCCGCGCATCTGGCGCGAGGCGACGTTGCGCCCTTGGCGCTCCAGGCGGCGCTGCTTGCGCCACTGGGCGAAGCGCTCCCCGAAGGAGGCGGCAGTGGTGTGGGATGCGGTGCTCATGAGTCTTCAGCCTTCCTCTGCAGGCTCTGGGAGGCGATGATGAAGCCGAAGGTGATGAGGAACAGGCACACCGAGGCGGCGTCACCCTGGCCGAGGGAGCCGAAGGTCGGGTCGACGATGCGGTCTCGGATGTACATCGTCAGGGTCTTGGTGGGCGAGGCCGAGCCGCCCAGCAGGTAGACCTCGGTGAAAATTTTCAGACAGCCGATCGTGGTGAGCGTGGCGACGAGGAACATCATGACCTTGACGCCCGGGACGGTCACGGTCAGGAAGCGACGGATCGGGCCGGCACCGTCGAGCTCGGCAGCCTCGTACAGGGATTTATCGACGTTGGCCAGGGCGGACAAGTACAGGATCATGTAGTAGGGCAGGCCCTGCCACAGCGTGATGATCATGGCGCACAACAGGATGAGCCACTGATTCGACAGGAAGGGGATCGCGTCCAGCCCCCACGAGGTCAATAGGTTGTTGACGGGTCCGCGCTGATCGAGGAGATAGCGCCAGGCCAGGGAGATGACGACCAGCGAGGAGATGGCCGGCAGGTAGTAGAGGGCGCGGAAGAAGCCGATGCCGGGGACATGCGACTTGACGAGGAGGGCCAGCAGCAGGGGCAGCAGCACCATAAGAGGGACGACGCAGATGGCGTACAGGAGCGAGTTCGTCAGCGCCTGCCAGAACTCTGGGTCTCCCAGGACCGCGGTGTAGTTGTCGATGCCGATGAAGCGACCGGTGCGGCCCATCGGCTTCGTCTTCGTGAACGACACGTAGACGGTCGTGATGAAGGGGTAGATGTAGAACGAAACGATGGCGAGGACCGGCAGGGTGACCCACAGCCAGGGAACCCAGGCGGGGCGGAATCGGGCGGCGCCATTGAGGGAGCGCTTCGGTGCGCTCTTACGTGTCGGCATACCAAAATCCTTTGTGAGAATGGCGCGTGACCGTGAGCCGGCGGCCCTGCGCTGGGCGAGGGATGCCTCGGGGGCCGAGGCCTGGCCTCGGCCCCCGAGCATTCAATCAGTCTCCGAGAGCCTTGAGCTTCTCGTTCATCTGATCCTGTGCGGTCTTGAGGGCCGTCTTGGGATCAACCTCGCCGCGGATGGCCTTGTTGACGTTTTCGACGAGGGCGTCCTTCACGGCGCCGGTCGCGTAGAAGACGTCGGTGTAGGCCTCGGCGTCCTTGGCAGCCTTGGCGGCTTCCTCGTAGGCAGCCTTGAAGACCGGGTCGTCAGCGATCTCCGGCGGGTTGTTGACGAGCTTGTCGAGGGCCTCGGTGGCAGCGGGGAAGATAATCGCGCCGCCGTCATGCGTCCAGGCGTACTCGTTCTCAGCGTTGGTGATCCACTCGGCGAACTTCATGGCCAGGGGGGCGTTCTTGGTCGTGACCGAGACGCCGATGTACTGACCCTCGAAGACGGGCTTCACGCCGGGGTTGGTCGGGAAGGGGCCGACGCCGGTGTTCTCGTAGACGGTCGCGTTGTTGTTCTTGACCGACTTGAGGAAGGAGGCGTTGGGAGTACCGAAAGCGAGGTTGCCGTCGGTGTAGGCCTTGCCCGGGTCGGGCTCGCCGGTCAGCGAGTCCTTCGGGATCGCGCCGGAGGCGTAGAGCTCAGACAGGCGCGTCACGTAGTTGATGGCAGCCTCGTTGTCCGCGAAGTCGAAGGCGGTCTTGTCGCTGTTGAGCAGGTTGACGCCCATGCCGTGCAGCTGAGCGATCATGTACCACTCGGGAGAGCCGTAGATGCCGTAGTCGCCCTGTCCGTCGGCGCCCACCTTGGCGGCGGCGTCGAAGAGCTCATCCATGGTCTTGGGCGGCATGTTCTCATCGAGTCCGGCGCGCTTGAACACCTCCTTGTTGTAGGTGGTGATGTAGGGGCCGAAGTACCAGGGCAGGGCCGTGTGGTGGTCACCCGCACCCAGGGCGGTGGAGTCCCAAATGGACGGAACGAACTTGTCGCCGATGCCGGGGGCCTTGACGTCGTAGTCCATGAGGAGGTTGGACTTGGACAGGGCGAGGATCGTGGAAGAGGGGACGTTGACGACGTCCGCCATCTTGCAGTTCGAGGCCTGGGCCGTGATGGTCTGGTCGAACTCGGCGCCGCCGCCCTGGTCGGTCCAGTTGATCGTCACGCCGGGGTTGGCGTCCTCGAATTCCTTGATCTTGGCCTTGAAGAAGTCGCCGAAGTCATTCTGCAGGCCCTGGGTCTGGAAGGTGATTTCACCTTCGACCTTCGAGGTGTCGATCTTCGAGTCGTCGATGTTGCCCGCGGGAACGTCGCAGGAGACGTCGGGCTCGGGGATGGAGCCGGAAGCGGATCCGCCGCCGGCGTTGGTGCTGTCGCCAGAGCCGCCACCGTTGCAGGCGGCCAGGCCGAGGGTGCTGAACATGGCCAGGGCAACAACGCCCGCCGCCATCTTCTTCTTCAACATGCGAAACCTCCGTTGGTCCGTATTTGCTGGTCGATCGATGGGATCGAGTCACTAACTATCTCGTGTTAGTTGATACCTGAATCATAGCGAGCAAGAAAGCGATGCGCATTATTTGTCAGCAAGTGCCTGCATCGTTACCAAGCCGCAACATAACAGTGCGAGGCTCAATCACCTCCAACCTGCGCGATCACGAATGTCACCTCGCAGTCGCGCATGCGCCCGGCGAACTCCGGACGAGAGTCAGGGCCGCACGATCGCGTCCCGATGCCATCTTGGAAGACGTCAAGCCACAGGAACAGGCGCTCGCTCGCGGGCAGCTCTTCCCAGTGCGAGGCCTGGGCCAGCTCGCGCTCACTCCACGGGCTCACGCTCCACCCGAGCAGCGAGGTCGGCAGGACCACCAGCTCGCCTCGCCGCCCCCGCAGAGACAGGACCTCCAGCTCGCGCCGATGCCCGCCCTCCTGGGGGCGCACATCCACGTCCCACAGGTCCGAGGCCTCGCCATGCCCACACCCGCGAGCGTCGGGCACGGCCATGTCGGGGTAACCGATGAGGGTCTCTCCCAGCCAGGAGGCCTCCCACGACGACCCGGGCAATTCGACGCGCACGCCTAACCGAGGAACGCGCTCGGGCCAGCGCCCGTGGGGGGCGACGCGCAGGCTCACACGCAGGCCTCGTCCTGCGCCTTGCCCCAGGCGCACGGGCACATACTCCCAGGCGAGGGTGGCGCCGAACTGTGCGGCGGGCGGCGACCAGCGCTCGACGACGCGGCGAGTGCCCGCGTCCTCCTCGATGGAGACGAGGCGTCGGCGCAGCAGGTGCAGGCGCGCCCGCTCCCAGCGCATCGCGTGCGAGATTCCGCCCTGTCCGCACCCGACACCGAGGGGCCCCAGATCGCCCTCGTCGATCCCCCAGTAGTCGACGGGGCCTCGGCCCCGATCGTTGTCGGTGGGGGCCCGGAAGACGCTGATGCCGACGCTCACGGGCACATCGCCGACGCGCGAGAGGCGCCCGTCCTCGGCGAGGCCGTAGGCGTCGTGAGCGCCGCCGGGAGAACGCACGGGAGTGACGGCTGCGCCGAGGAGGGCGCGCAGGTGAGCCTCCTCTTGCTCCGATCCGCTGCGGCTCTCGTCGATGGCCCGGGCGAGCGCAGGAGCGTCGGGGGCCATAGCGGCCACCCACGCCCACGTGCCCGCGTAGGGGCGCGAGAGCGCGTCGACCAGGCCGTCGCACACGAAGTTACCGTCGTGGACCTCTTCGCCGAAGTCGCCGCCGTAGGACAGGGCGCGGCGCCCGTCGGGCAGCGTGCGCCACAGGGCGTGGTCGCGCCATTCCCACACGAAGCCGCCGGCGTGGCGCCGGTGGCTCATCTGCGCCGCATAGCCGGCGGCATTCCCGGGGCCGGTTCCCATCGCGTGGAGGTATTCGCACATGAGGTAGGGGGCGCGCCGGATGCGCTCGCGCGCCGCGTCGTCCACGTCGGCGGCCACGTGCGTGGGGACGGCGACCGGCGCGTGGAGGTCAGAGTCGTCCAGGACGGCCGCGACCTCCTCGAGCGTGGGGTACATGCGCGAGTAGATGTCCGTGTATTGAAGGGCATGATCACCCTCGTAGTGGACGATGGCGCGCCCGCGGGTGCGCTCGTGAATCCAGCGGGCGCAGGCCGCCAGGTTCGGCCCGGTGCCCGACTCGTTGCCCAGGCTCCAGCTCATGATCGAGGGGTGGTTCTTGTCGCGCTCGAAAGCGCGCATCGTGCGATCCAGGTAGGCGGGCGCCCAGGCCGGGTCGCTGGAGGGGTTGTCGACCCACTCCCCCTCCCCCTCGAAGCCGTGGGTTTCGATGTCCCCTTCGAGCATGACCCACAGGCCGATCTCGTCGGCCAGGTCGAGCAGGCGCGGGTGCGGGGGGTAGTGGGAGGTGCGGATCGCGTTGATTCCCATGGTCTTCATGAGCGCCAGGTCGGCGCGGGCCCACTGTTCGTCGAAGACGCGGCCCTCGTCGGCGCGCACCTCGTGGCGGTTGACGCCGTTAAGGGTCAGGGGCTCACCGTTCGCCATCAGCACGCCGTCCTCGATGCTCACGCGGCGGAATCCGAGGCGCAGGGCGCGCTCCGCGTCGGCGAGGCCCCCGCGCCCTCCCACGCACACGCGGGCGTCGTAGAGGGCGGGGTCGCGCGCGCTCCACGGGCGCACGTGCCCCACGGAGAGGCGGCCGCTGCGGTAGAGCCCATCCTCGCCTCGCTCGAGGGCGAGCAGGCAGGAGCCGAGGCCGTCGATCTCGAGGCGACCCACCAGGGAGTCTTCCTGCGCGCCGAGCACCCGGGCCTCGACGCTCGCGTAGCCGACCCCGGCCTCGTAGTCGGTGTCGACCCACAGATCCTCGATCGCGCCGTCGGCGAGGTGACGCAGGCTGACGGAACGGAAGATTCCGGGCAGCCACCACTGGTCCTGGTCCTCCAGGTAGGAACCGGCGCTGAACTGGTGGACGCGCACGGTGACCCGGTTGAGGCCGGGGCGCACGGCCCCGGTCACGTCGAACTCGTGGGCCAGGCGCGAGCCACGGGCCATGCCCACCCACGTGCCGTTGACCCACACGGTTGCTTGGCTGTCGACCCCGTCGAAACGCAGGGCGACGACGCCGCCCTGCCAGTCGGCGGGGAGCTCGACGGTGCGGCGGTAGTCGCCGACGGGATTGGTGCCGGGAGGGAAGGGCGGGTCCACCGGGAAGGGGAAGTCGACGTTCGTGTAGGCGGGGCGACCGTAGACCCCCTCCCCTCGCAGCACCCAGTGGCTGGGAACGTCGATGTCGCGCGTCTCGGTCTGGCCCGCGGGCTCGGGCCAGGGCTCCTCGACGTTGACAAACGGCTCCGGATCGGTGGGATAAAAGGCAAAGGTCCAGGTGCCATCCAGGCTGATCACGCCCGGGTCGTCGGCCAGATGTGCGCGTGGCGGCAGGAGAGCGCCCGCGCCGGGAGCATAGGAAGGTATCATCATTTTCACGTCTGCGTGCCTTTCGGATGTCATCGTCGAAACTCCGATCGTCACCCACAAGACTAACACGTTATAGTTATTGCGTTTCTTCAAACGCACACGAGGATTGGAAGCCCGTCATGGAGCGCGCAACCCGAGCCGACGTCGCTCGCGCAGCAGGCGTCGCACCCTCCACCGTCTCACTCGTTCTCAACGGACGAGGCCGGGATGTCAAGATCGCTCCCGCGACCATCGAACGCGTCCAACAGGCCGCCCGCACCCTCAACTACATCCCCAACGCCGCCGCCCGCTCCCTGCGCCGCGGCAAGTCCCACCTCATCGCGCTCCTCATGGCCGAGCTGCCCGACGACCCCTTCGTCCCCGTCGTCCACACCGTCCTCACCACCGCGATGATCGACATCCAGCAGCGCGGCTACCTCCTCCTCCCCCTCTTCCAGTCCGGCGACGGCGCCTCCGACGCCGAAGTCATCCGAGGCGTCCTGGGAGACACACAGCTCGCAGGCATCATCCGCGAGACCACGTCCGCCGAAGCCTTCACCTCCCGCCTCCTCGCCAACCTCGGGATCCCCGTCGTCGCCATGTCCATGATCGAGGCCAACCCCACCGGGTCCGAATCCTCCCTCATCCGCATCGACGAAGGCGCCGGAGTGCAGCAGGTTTTGTCCGACTGCGCGCTCATCGACCCATCGACCGGGATGGGTACGGGGCGCGCCGTCTTCCTCGCCGGCCCAAACACGAACCACGCCCGCCAACACCCCATCGCACACGCCTTCGGCACCAACTTCACCCTCTACTCCCTGCCCGACTGGGAGGCATCCACGGCCTACCAGGCCTCCGTGCGACTCCTCACCGAGGACCCCAGCATCTCCCTCATCGCGCTCGCCGACGACTCGCAGGCACCCGGCGTCTTCCAGGCCGCCGACGACCTCGGCCTGTCCATCCCCGCCGACCTGTCCATCCTCGGGTTCGGCAACCAGGACCACCGCAACGCCGAGGCCATGGGACTAACCACCGTCGACTGGCCCCTCAAGGAGATGACCGAGGCCGCCGTCGCCTCCATCATCAACGTCATCGAAGGACGATCACCCGCCGACAACATCCACCCGCGCGCCCTCACCGTGACCGAGGAGACCACCCCGGCCTCGTCCCAGCCCATCCCCGTCGCGACCATCCCGACCCACCCCGTGTGGCGCACCTCGGTCGCCCGGCGCGCCTAGCGAACACTCCCCCACGACCCACCCGCGACCTTCCCGTCCGCGAGGCTCCCACCCGCGTCGAGCCACCGGCCCACACCGTACAATCGAGGCATGGATCGCCAGGCTCTCACCGAACGCACGCTCTCCTTCCTCCTACGCCGACTGCACGACGCGGGCGTCTCCGCGACGCGCCGAACCGACGAACACACGGGCGACGCGTTCCTGGAAGTCGACGGGTGGCGGCGCATCAACGTCGAGAATCTGGTCAGCGAGCTCACGCAGGCCGACCCCGCCCAGCATGAGGCCATCATCGAGCGCTGGGTCGCCTTCATCATAGAGTCGGGACGCATCGCCGACCAGCCCATCACCGACGCCGACGAGCTACGCCAGCGCGTGCGCACACGCATCCTCACCCCGGACCTGGCCGCCGACCCCCACTTCAGCTACGCGCGCCCCTTCCCCGGAGACCTCGCCCTGGGCCTGTGCCTCGACTTCCCGAACACCGTTACGACGGTCACCGACCAGCACCTCGAGAAGTACCCGATCGGCCTCGACGAGCTCTACCACTACGGGCAGATCAACACGGACGGTGAGCCGATCGACGAACAGGGCCCCTGCGGCCCCTTCACCGGCATCGGCGGCGAGTCCCTCTTCATCGCGTCGAAGGCGGCGCACGTCGCCAACCTGGTCTCCACTTTCCGCATCGACGCGCCCCACGGACTGTTCTTCGCGATCCCGGAACGCTCGATCCTCCTGTACGCGCCCGCCGACCCGGGCTCTGTTACCCAGCAGTACCTTCGCCTCCTGGATTACCTGCGCATCGACTTCATGCGGCGCTTCCGCGCCAACCCCGCGCACACGCTCAGCAAGGACCTGTTCTACTGCGGGCCGGACGGCGAGTTCGGCACCATCACACGCTCCGACCATCCGGACGTTCAGGAGCTCTTCACAACCGTGAACCTGGACGCAGACCGCCTCGTGGAGCTCGCCGTGAAGAACATGAACTTCTTCGACGGCTTCCGCTCCCGCTTCTACCCCACAAACATGTGACGGCATCGGCTCAAAAGAGTGGCTCCTGGTCGAAGGATCGCGGCCCTGGCTCGAAGGAGTGACGGTCCCAGCCCGAGAGAGTGACGGCTCCTGGTCGAAGGAATGACGGTGTCGGCCCGAAGGAGCGCGGCCCCGGCCCGAAAGAGCGACGGTCCCGGCCGCACCCTTCTGGGTACCCTCCGCGAGCACCCGCACGCCCTCCGCACGCCCTACACGCGACTCACCCACGCATGGTTCCCCCACAATGTCGCATGCAATTTGGGTACCCTCACTTTTCTTAGCATCTCGAAAAGGCCAATGATTCCAACGATCCGATGTCACGCATCGAAAGACGGCCAGGGGAATTGCATGCGACTTTTTGTCAGAGCGTTCCTTCCGCCACAAACAGTGACGGACCAGGCACTGGTAGCAACACCCGCGTCGATCCCATTCCCATCCCCTCGCCACGGGGGTGACAGCAGCACACCCGCTCTGAAGGACTGCACCCGTTCAGAAGGAGTTGATCCTTCCTGATGAGGTGTAACGCCCCATCAAACACACACAACTGTGTAACGCCCCCGGCCGCGCACCACATAGGGACAACGCGGGAGGGACGGATGCGCGTCACATCCACCCCTCCCGCTTACTGACGCCTTGCGCCGAGCCGGCCACGGCCTCGTCGCACTCTTAGACGACGAGGCCGTGGCCGTCACTCCTGAAGGTGGCACGCCCGGTAGATACCCTGCAGCATGGCCAGGCGCTTGGCGAGGGAGGCGTCCTTGGGGACGCAGACCTTCGCGCCGAGATACTCCGCGCCGCCCGCGAGCGCCGCTTGGGCGCAGCGACCGATCTGCTCGGCGTCCATGAGGGAGGTCGGCTCGTCGGCCTGAGCGGGCAGGTGCCCGTCGATCCAGGCGTACCCGTACTGCGTCTCCTCCGGGCCCGCGCCCGAGAAGACGACGCCGTCGAGCACCCCGCGCGCGCCCGCCTCACGCACGTGCTGGTAGGCGGTCTCCGCGTCGCGTCCTTCCACGGCGGAGCGACCCCAGTTCAGGTGGATGCCGATGCCGACCTCGGCGACGACGTCGATCTCGTCGCCCAGGGAGAGGAAACCCTTCTCGGGCTTTTGTTCCGGCACGTACTTATCGCAGTGCTCGACGACCAGAGTCGCCCCACTCCAGTCCCAGCCCACGACCTCCTCGAGCGAGCGCTTGAAGGCGTCGGCGTCGGCCAGGCGCGTGGGCGCCGAGTGCAGCTGCACACGACCAACCAGCAGGCGCCCGGCCTTGCCGCACAGGTCGTCGAGGTCGTCGCAAAGCTGGCGGGTAAAGGCCAGGGCAGCTTCGCGTCCCGCCTCGTCGGGCGAGGCCAGGCCGAAGGTGGCGTCCTTCCACACGTGTTGCATGGTGCCGGGGATCGCCGTGATGGTGTTGAAATCCCAATGCGGCGCCAGGTGAGCGGCCAGCACGTCGGCCTGGGTGGCGAGCTGCCCAGGGTAGGGAATCTCGACGCCGCTGACCCAGGGCTGGTCGGCGAGGAGCTGGTAGTAGTCGGCCTCGAGCTCAGGCGTCGGATGCGACGCGTAGGCTCCAATAATGAATGGACGTGTCATTGTGATCAGCCTTCTTTGATGATCTCGTCGTTACCGTCTTCAGGACGAACGTATTCCGGTCCAACCATCTTTTGCAGCAGACGCGGAAGGTTTGCCCCAATCGACACCATGACGACCGCGGCGAAACCGAAGGAGAGGATCGCGAGGGCGAAGCCGAGCGAGAACTTCGCTGCGATCGCGGCGCCGAGGACCGGTCCAACCGCGCCGCCGAGCGCACCCACGTTGTAGCAGAAGCCAAGACCCGCGGCACGCTTGTCGACCGGAAAGTACGAGGAGACCCACTTGGGCAGCAGGCCGGAGACACCCTGGCCGAACATCTGTTGAAAGAAGAGCAATGCTGCCACGAGGGCCACGTACTTGCCGTTCTGCATGAACAGGGGGAATACAATCATCTGCGAGAGCAACAGGGAGATAGCATACCAACGGCGCATACCAAACTTGTCACCCGCAAAGCCCGCGATGATGTAGCCCGCAGCGTTGCCAAGGCCAGCGAAAGAGACCACGTTGGCGACGACCGTCTGGTCCATCCCAACACCATGCAGGTAGGTGGGGAGCAAGCCTTGGATGGGCCACGTGTACATGAACGAGGCGAAGATCGTCAGCATGATCGCGATACCGATGACCCAGCGCTTGGAGTCAAATTGGATGATCAGGTAGATGAAGATGACCGCGCACACGGCGCCGAGGGCGCTGACGGCAGCGACGCCCCCGACTCGCTGTGTGAAGATCAGCAGCAGCGAGACGAAGGCAATCACCACGACGATGTAGTTGATAACCTTCCGCTTTCCACCGAAGAGCACCTGAAGCATGTCATTCTTCTCGACATGTCCCTTTTCCTTAGCCTCGCTCCAGTCAGCAGCCTCGGGCAGGGTCTTTCGCATGTAGATCGCAACGACAATCGGAACGATGCCCGTGAGGAACAGGGCGCGCCAGCCCCAGCCGGGATGCAATGAGTCAACCCAAGTCACGAAGTACTTGTCGACCTGAGCGGCAGCGATGACACCGAAGGCGTAGCCGGACAGCAGGAAGCCCGAGGCCTTGTTGCGCATGTGCTTGGGCCAGGACTCAATGACGTAGGCAGCCGACGCCGAGTATTCGCCAGCCATGGCAAAGCCGATGATGAGGCGAAGAATGAAGAGGATCCAGAAGTTCGGTGCGAGCGCACAGGCGATAGAACCGAAAGCGAACATGAAGATCGACAGGATCATGGCGGGCTTACGGCCGTAGCGGTCGCCAATCGCACCGAGGACGAGGCCGCCGATCCACCGGCTGATGAACGCGGCCGAAATCAGGGACGCGCTCTGAACGAGCGTCAGCTCGAACGCGGCCGTGATCGCAGGCAGCGCGAAGGAGATGAGGACGAAGTCGTAGCCGTCCAGAAGCACGCCAATCCAGGCGGCGAAGAAGGCTTTGCGATCTTCTTTCGTGAGGTATTGGTACCAGGGCTTCGTAGGAAGCGCCTGCATGGGGGACGTACTCATGATGAGTGCCTTCCTGATATTTCATCGTCGAATAACGAGGGGCTTGAGTCGAGATGTCTAACAATCAAGTTGTCAGACAACTTGCGGTAATGTTAGCCCTCTCTCACTCTCGAGTCAAGGTCAAATTGCCACCAGATTTGCATCTTGCCAAGAAAAGAAAGGGCTGCTAACCTGTCTGACAACTTCTTGCTGTGACCAATCACATGCTCTGCTTCGTGATGGCGCGAGGTAATACAAACAACTAACAGAAAGGTGTCAAACATGAGCATCGACGCA
Organism: Actinomyces sp. ICM58; assembly: GCF_000283035.1. Taxonomy (NCBI): domain Bacteria; kingdom Bacillati; phylum Actinomycetota; class Actinomycetes; order Actinomycetales; family Actinomycetaceae; genus Actinomyces; species Actinomyces sp. ICM58. The sequence goes on along the minus strand of NZ_ALIY01000145.1, from coordinate 10,824 downwards.
GGTCAACCGGGAATTTCCTGGTTCTTACAGTTCCGCGCACACATCGACGGCTCTCTGATCCACCTCCGCTCCGACGGGGATGCAGGATGGGCTCTCCTCATCCGTGCTGGCGCTCTCTTCCTCGAGGGCTCCACCTCCACCATGCCCCTTGCGCTAGACATGGAGGACACTGCCTCGCTGACTGACGGCAGCTGGCACTCACTCGCACTCACAGCCACGGCTGCTGGATCCAAGATCTTCCTTGACGGCTACCAGTGCTTCTCGACGACGGGTGACTTATCGCCGGACGGGTGCGGTCCAGGTTCCGAACTGCTCGCTGACCCGGGGTCCGGCATCGAGATACGCAATCTCGCCACTCACGAGGGAGTCCTATCCCCCGCAGACATCCTCGCGCTCTCGCCGGCTCCGACCCCCCTCATCGAGTTCGCTGCCGCACGTCTCTCCGACTACGACGTGTCCGAGCTCTCCGAGCTCACCGCCGGCACAATCTTCGCACGCTACCGCGTGCGCGGTCCCGGCCAGCACGGGACGATCCTCGCCGCCGGAGGTGGCGGCACCGAGCAACTCAACCTGTCTGTAACCGCAGAAGGCATCGAGTACAAGGTGCTGGGACGCAGGGGCCAGTGGCGCACGTTTACGGCCCACGGCCACTGGGATCAGGGACACTGGCACGACGTCGTTGTACGCGTCGGACACGGCGCAGTACAGATCTACGTCGACGGTTACCTCGAGGCTCACCTGCCCGGACAGGCTTTCTTCGGCGCCGTCGGTTCTCTCGACGAGGTCGTCATCGGTCAGGATACCTCCGGATCCCGACTCTTCGGCGAGGTCCGCAATGCCGCGCTCTTCTCCTCGGTTCTCAACGACTCGCAGATCAAGAAGCTCTCTTCTGTCACCCCACTCGACACGCAGTGTCTCTTCGATGCTGGATTTCACGACTCGATCAGCTACCGAATCCCCTCGCTCATCACCCTGAAGTCGGGGGTGGTCGTCGCCGGCGCCGACCAGCGCGAGACCATCGCGAACGACTCCCCCAACTCCATCAACTTCACGATTCGCCGTTCCTTCGACGGCGGCCTGACCTGGGGCGACCTCCAAACGGTGCTCACCTACCCCGGCCACGGCGCGAAGGGGGCCTCGGTGATCGACTCCTGCGTCGTCCAGGACCGACGCACGGGGCGCCTTGTGGTCCTCATCGATCACTTCCCCGGCGGGATCGGACAACCCAACGCCGAGGCAGGCCTCGGCGTCGACGAGAAGGGCCACTACATCCTGCACGACAGCCAGGGTGTCACCTACACCTGGAACGAGGACGGCAGCGTCACGGATTCCGATGGCGCCCCAACCCCCTACAGGGTGTCCGAGCGCGGCGACGTTACCGTCACCGAGGATGGACAGGAATCACCCGGCGGCAACGTCTTCCTCGCTGACGGCGAAGACCCCAACCAGACGCTGCTCACCGCGCGTACCTGCTACCTGCAGATGATTTACTCCGACGACGACGGAGAGACCTGGTCTGCTCCCGTCAACTTGAACCAGGACGTGAAGGAAGAGTGGATGTCCTTCTGCGGCACATCCCCGGGCACAGGTGTGCAGCTGCGCAGCGGCCGCCTCGTCATCCCCATCTACTACAACGGTGACCACAAGCGTCATTTCTCTGCAGCCGTCGTCTACTCCGATGACGGGGGCACCACGTGGAAGCGGGGCAAGTCCCCCAACGACGGACGTCTCTTCGAAGGCCGCGAGATCGACTCACGAACGCTCGACACCGAAGCGGCGGCTACACACGAGGCCACCCTCATCGAGCGGGCGGACGGCTCACTGCTCATGCTTATGCGCAACCAGCACCCGAGCGGGAAGGTGGCGGTCGCCGTCAGCACCAACGGCGGCGAAACCTGGGGTGACGTATCCTTCGCGCAGGAGATCACCGAGATCTTCTGCCAGCCCAACGCGGTGCCATGGCCGAGCGAGGATTGCCCCGAGCGCGTCATCTTCGCCAACGCCTCCCAGATGCGTCCCTACCGCGGGCGCGGCGTCCTTCGCCTGTCCGAGGACGGTGGTCGCACGTGGATCGCGTCGCGCACCTTCAACCCCGCGCACTACGTCTACCAGTGCATGACGATCCTGCCCGACGGTACCCTCGGCTTGCTCTGGGAGCGTGAGATGCAGGGACTGTACTTCAGTCGCATCCCGCGTGCGTGGATCGAGGCCGCAAAGATCTGACGGTTCGTCTGATCTTGAGACGAGGCCGGCTGCCGTGCGCTCCATACAAGAGAACAGCAGGCGGCCTCGTCCACCAGCAACATGTACGAGGGGGCGGGCACCCACCGGTGCCCGCCCCCTCGTAACGTCAGCGTGCTGCGCTCACAGCGCGAGGTTTTCCTTGACGACGTCCGCCAGCGAGGAGGCCACAGAGTCTGCCTCCTCCTGGGTCGCCGCCTCGACCATGACGCGCACCAGGGGCTCGGTGCCCGACGGGCGCAGCAGGACACGGCCGGTGTCGCCCAGGCGAGCCTCGGCGACAGCCACGGCCTCGGCGACGGCCTGGTTCGATGATGCGGCCGCACGGTCCACGCCACCCACGTTGATGAGGGTCTGCGGCAGGCGCTTAATGAAGGACGTCAGGTCGGCCAGCGAACGGCCGGACTCCTTGACCATGCGCGAAACGAGCAGCGACGACAAGATGCCATCGCCCGTCGTCGCATGGTCGCGGGCAATGATGTGGCCCGACTGCTCCCCACCGAGGCAGTACCCGGACGCCAGCATCTCCTCCAGGACGTAGCGGTCACCCACGCCAGTCTGCACAGTGTTGATGCCGGCCTCGCGCATGGCGATGAGCAGGCCCAGGTTACTCATGACGGTGACGACCAGCGTGTCCTTGGCGAGCGCGCCGCGCTCCTTGGCGTTCACGGCCAGCGCACCCATGATCTTATCGCCGTCAATCAGGTTGCCCTCGTGGTCGACGGCCAAGCAGCGGTCCGCATCCCCGTCGTAAGCGACACCAAACTCGCAGCCAGCCTCGACGACGGCAGCCTGCAGGGCCTCGGGGTGCGTCGAACCGGCGTGCAGGTTGATGTTGCGGCCGTCAGGCTCGGCGTTGATGACGGTAATGTCGGCGCCAAGCTCACGGAAAACGGCCGGCCCCAGCTCGGAGGCGGCGCCGTTCGCACAGTCGATCGCGATCTTCATACCGCGCAGGTCGGTGCCAATAGCCCCCACGAGATGCGCGACGTAGGAATCCTTAGCCCACGCGTGATCGGCGTTGACCTCACCGACACCATCGCCGGTGGGGCGCTCCCACTCCGTATTCAAGAGGGCCTCAATCTCATCCTCAACGGAATCGGCGAGCTTGTAACCGCCGTGCGCGAAGAACTTAATGCCGTTATCGGGCATCGGATTGTGGGAGGCGGAAATCATGACGCCGAGGTCAACGGTGTCCTCGGTAGCCGTCAGATGCGCGACAGTGGGCGTGGTGACGACGCCGATGCGGGTCACATCCATGCCAGCGCTCGCCAAGCCAGCGGCGAGGGCGTGATCGAGGAACTCGCCCGAGATGCGCGTGTCACGCCCAATGATCGCGCGGGGCTTCGAACCGTCCGCGCGCCGAGCCCCACCGAACTGGCGGGCGGCAGCCTCGCCGAGCTGGAGCGCGAGATCCGCGGTGATGTCAACGTTTGCCAGTCCACGCACGCCGTCCGTGCCGAACATCCTGGGCATAATGTCTCCGTTCAGTGGGTCATACGACTGGTCTAAGGGTACCGCGACTACGCCCCCGACCTTGTACGAGGCCGTGGCCCGGACAGCGTCGGCGCTCACATTGCGGGCGGTGTTGACAGGAACAAAAAGGTCGCGCCCCGCGGGAGCGGGGCGCGACCAACAGAAAATGTGCTGAAGGTGATCAGCGCTTCGAGAACTGCGAAGCCTTGCGGGCCTTCTTGAGGCCTGCCTTCTTACGCTCGATGGCGCGGGCGTCGCGGGTCAGGAAGCCAGCCTTCTTGAGGGCCGGACGGTTGGCGTCGCGGTCGATCTCGTTGAGGGCGCGCGACACGCCGAGGCGCAGAGCGCCGGCCTGGCCGGAGATGCCGCCGCCGTTGATGCGGGCGATGACGTCGAAGCGGCCGTCAATGTCGAGCAGCACGAAGGGGGACTTCACCAGCTGCTGGTGCAGCTTGTTGGGGAAGTAGTCCTCGAGGGTGCGACCGTTGATGGTCCACTTGCCGGAGCCGGGGACCAGGCGAACGCGGGCGACGGCCTCCTTGCGGCGGCCCAGGCCCGCGCCGGGCGCGGTGATGGACTGACCGGCGCCGGCGGGAGCCGACTCGGTCTCGGACGTGTAGGAGCTGGGGACGACTTCCTCGTCCAGCTCAGCGGAAACGATGGTCTCAGCCACGGTTCTCCTCAGTGTAAAAGGCGTTCAGCGACCCGCACGGTCACTGAGCGACCTGGGTCAGTTCGTAGGGAACCGGCGACTGGCCGGCGTGGGGGTGCTCCGGGCCAGCGTAAACGTGCAGCTTCTTGAACTGCGCGCGGCCGAGGGAGTTGTGAGGAAGCATGCCCTTAACGGCCTTCTCGACGGCGCGCTCGGGCGCCGCGGCGAGGAGGTCACGGTAAGCGGTCGCGGTCAGGCCGCCGGGACGACCGGAGTGACGGTAAGCCATCTTCTGGTCGAGCTTCTTGCCGGTGAGGGCAACCTTGTCCGCGTTGATGATGATGACGTTGTCGCCCATGTCCATGTGAGGGGCGAACGTCGGCTTGTGCTTCCCACGGAGGAGGGCAGCGGTCTGGGCTGCCAGGCGACCGAGGACGACGTCGGTGGCGTCAATGACGTACCACTTCTTGTCCGCGTCCCCAGGCTTGGGTGAATAGGTGCGCACGGGCGTAACCTTCAATTCTTGTTGGTCATGGGACGCCGCGCCGGTTTTTCCGGGGGCATCCGCGATGAAACGGTTCGCGCGAGGCGTCGGCGAGTGCTCCTAGCGAGTGGGAGACACTAGGTACTCTGCTGACGCACAGCACTAGCCATATTATCGGCACGCGGGCCGAGGGTCAAAGGGCGGCGGCTACTGTGTTACATCCCTCAGCTGTCGTCGCCGCAGCAGGTGTCGCGCCTGGCCCGGGTCTGGAGCGCGCGGGCACCCCACTGGGAGGGATCGGGGTAGTCGACGCCTTCGAGGGTGAGCCCATGAGCAGGCGCGATGGGCGCGGCCTGGGAGCGCGAGCGGGCGCGCAGGATCTGGGCCGGGTAGTCGGTGTCGCGCGCGCCGGAGCCCACCAGGAGGAGAGCGCCGACGAGGGAGCGCACCATCGAGTGACAAAAGGCGTCGGCCTCGACGGTGAAGACGAGGGTGCCCTCCGACTCGCGCTCGGCGCGCAGAGCACGCAGCGTCCGGATCGTCGTGGCCCCCTCGCGCGGGCGACAGAACCCGAGGAAGTCATGTTCCCCTAGGAGGGCGGCCCCGGCCTCGTTCATCGCCGCCTCGTCGAGCGGGTCCTCGACCCAGAGGCGATCCCAGCGCCCGAGCGGCTCGGGACGGTCCGACACCCGGTAGGCGTAGGAGCGCCCAAGCGCGGAGAAGCGCGCGTCGAAGCTCGGGTCGACGACGGCCGCCGAGTAGATGCGCACGTCGCACGTGCCGTGCGCGGCCGGCAGGTCACGCCCACGCGCGCGTTCACCGTAGCGCCCCGAGAGGATCTTGTTGAGCCTGCGCACGATGGACGAGGCCGTGGCCGCGTCCGTGCTTTCCCCTCTCCTGGGGGCAAGCCGCGCCCAGGCCTCGTCGCTGACGTCGAGGTGGCAGACCTGGTGGCGCGCGTGCACGCCCGCGTCGGTGCGCCCGGCGACCGTCGTCGTGATCTCCTCGCGCGAAGCCATGGCGAGGGCCGCCTCGATCTCGCCCTGGACTGTACGCAGGCCGGGCTGGGCGGCCCACCCGCGAAAGTCGGTGCCGTCGTAGCCGAGGTCTAGGCGCAGGCGCCGCGCGCTCACAGCTCCCACGCCCGCACGCCGCCGATGATGCCCGCATCGTTGGGCACGACGATCACGTCATCCCCCATGAGACGCAGGTTCGAGGCCGTGATGCGCTTCGAGTTGCCGCCGCCCAGATACAGGCGATCCCACATGTACATGGGCCGCAGGCCGTCGACGACGCGGCGAACGCGGCGCGACCAGTGCACGTCACCGAGGCGCAGGCGCTCGTGCTCGCCGATGTAGTCGTCGTAGGTCAGGCCCCAGCGCACGGGCCCCTGGGAGACCTCAACGTGGGGTGCGAGCTGCCCGCCGTCGAACACCGCGTTCCCCAAGCCGGTGCCCAGGGTGATGATCATTTCGAGGCCTCGTCCCGTGATCGCGCCCGCGCCGGCGACCTCAGCGTCGTTGAGGACCTTCGTGGGCAATCCGAGTGCCTGCTCGATCGCGCTGCCCATGTCGAAGTGATCCCAGCGTTCCAGCAGCTCGGGCAGTACGCGCGAGCGCGGTCCATCGCGCGTGATGTAATGCGGGGTCGCGATGACGACCCCGTGGCGGATCATCCCCGGCATCCCCATCGTGACGCGCGTCGCCGCTGGGAGCTCGCGGGCGAGGCCGACGGCCGTATCGACGAGGAGCTCGGGCGGCAGCGGGTACGGGGTCGGAACCCTGTGAGGCGGCGCAATCATCGTGCCCCGCTCGTCCACGACGGACCCTTTGATGCCTCCGCCGCCGCAATCAATCGCCAACGTCATCTCACGTGTCATGGCTTCAGGCTACCGGATACGGCGAGGGCCGGACACCCCGTCGGGATGTCCGGCCCTCTGCTCGAGTCGATCAGTGACCTGGCGTCACTTCTCGTCGGCGGCCTGCTCGGCGGCGTCTTCAGCCTTGCCGGCCTCGGCGGCCACTTCCTCGGCCTCGTTGGCCATGGCCAGATCGCCGTCCTCGCGAGCCTCTTCGGCGCGCTCGGCGGCAGCCTCGGCGGCTTCCTCAGCCTCGGCGGCAACGGCCTTGGCCTCGGCGGCCTTCTCAGCCGTCTTCTCGGCGGCCTTGACGACGGCCTTCTTCTCGACCTTCTCCATGACGAGCTCGATGCGCATCAGGGGAGCGTTGTCGCCCTTACGGTTGCCAACGCGGATGAGGCGGGTGTAGCCGCCGGCGCGCTCGGAATCCATGGCGGGGACGAGCTCCTCAAAGAGGATCGCGACGATGCCCTTGTTGGGGATCTTCTTCATGACCGTGCGACGGGCGTGCTGGTCGCCGCGCTTGGCCTTCGTGATGAGCTTCTCGACGTAGGGGCGCAGCATCTTGGCCTTCGCCTCCGTGGTCGTGAGGCCGCGGTGTTCGATGAGCTGAGCCGCCAGGTTCGACAGAATCAGCTTCTGGTGTGCCGGGCTACCGCCCAGACGAGCACCCTTCTTGGGGGTGGGCATTTGTTTCTCCTACGGATTCAATGCGTCCATCGGACGCACGGGGTCAGATGGACTGGTCGTCCGAAAAGATCGCAGCGGACTCCGAGTCGCCGAAGCTCGGCATCACCGAGTCCTTCAGCGTCATACCGAGAGCCGCCAGGGACTCCTTGATCTCTTCGATCGACTTGGTACCGAAGTTGCGGATGTCGAGCAGGTCGGCCTCCGAGTGAGCAACCAGCTCGCCGACGGTCAGGATGCCGCGGCGACGCAGCGCGTTGTAGGAACGCGACTGCAGGTTCAGGTTCTCGATGGGGAGGGCCAGATCGGCCGCGAGGGTGGCGTCGGTGGTGGAGGGTCCCACCTCGATGCCTTCCGCTTCCTCGTTCAGTTCACGCATGAGGCCGAACAGCTCCACGAGCGTCTTGCCGGCCGAGGCCAGGGCGTCGCGCGGGGTAATGGCGGCCTTGGTCTCCACGTCAATGACGAGGCGATCAAAGTCGGTGCGCTGCTCGACACGCGTCGCCTCGACCTTGTAGGTCACCTTGACGACGGGCGAGTAGATCGAGTCGATCGGAATGCGAGAAATCTCGGCCTGCGGATCCTTGTTCTGAGCGGCCGACACGTAGCCGCGGCCACGCTCGACGGTCAGCTCGATCTCCAGCTTGCCCTTCTCGTTGAGAGTGGCGAGGCGAAGATCGGGGTTGTGGATCTCGACACCGGCGGGAGGCGTGATGTCGCCGGCGAGAACCTCGCCGGGGCCAGCCTTGCGCAGGTACATGACGACAGGCTCGTCGTTCTCGCTGGACAGGACGATCTGCTTGATGTTCAGGATGATCTCAGCGACATCTTCCTTCACACCTTCGATCGTGCGGAACTCGTGGGGGACGCCATCGATGCGGATGGACGTCACCGCTGCACCCGGAATCGAGGACAGGAGGGTACGACGCAGGGAGTTACCCAGCGTGTAGCCGAACCCGGGCTCGAGGGGCTCCAGGGTGAAACGGGAGCGCAGGTCGCTGACCTTTTCTTCGGTCAGGATGGGTCGCTCTGCAATGAGCACGTCTATTCCTTTCTGACCGGTGCCCGCTATATGACACCGGATATGGGAACCTGCTGAAGCAGGCTAAGGGAGTGTGAACCGTGAGGTTCAGACGTGGGGAGGGCAGAGCCCTCCCGTCCACAAGTCAGCCGCGGCGGCGCTTCGGCGGGCGAGTGCCGTTGAAGGCCTGAGGCGTGACGTCCTGGATCGAACCGATCTCCAGGCCGGCGGCCTGCAGGGAGCGGATCGCGGTCTCGCGGCCGGAGCCGGGACCCTTGACGAAGACGTCAACCTTCTTCATGCCGTGCTCCTGGGCGCGACGAGCCGCAGCCTCGGCCGCGAGCTGCGCGGCGAAGGGGGTGGACTTACGCGAACCCTTGAAGCCAACCTGGCCGGAGGACGCCCAGGCGACAACCGCGCCCGTGGGGTCCGTGAGGGAAACGATGGTGTTGTTGAACGTCGACTTAATGTAGGCGTGGCCGTTGGTGACGTTCTTCGAAATCTTGCGACGCGGCTTGCGGGCACCGCCCGTGCGCGAGGTCTTTGCTGCTGCCATTTCTGGTTCAGTTCCTTCTTGTCGCGGAAAGCTATCCCGGTGGGATGAGCGCTCCTAGGCCTTACTTGGCCTTCTTCTTGCCTGCAACGGTGCGCTTGGGGCCCTTGCGGGTACGCGCGTTGGTCTTGGTGCGCTGACCGTGGACCGGCAGGCCACGACGGTGGCGAAGGCCCTGGTACGAACCGATTTCGATCTTGCGACGAATGTCGGCCTGAACCTCACGGCGGAGGTCACCCTCAACCTTGAAGTTTGCCTCAATGTAGTCACGAAGCTTGACGAGTTCCTCTTCCGTCGCGTCCTTGACGCGAGTATCCGGGCTGACGCCGGTGGCGGCGAGGGTCTCTGCCGCACGGGTGCGGCCGACTCCGTAGATGTATGTGAGCGCGATCTCGAGCCGCTTTTCGCGGGGGAGGTCGACGCCGGCAATACGTGCCATGGTGATGTTGCTCCAGTTGTTCATCGGAGGTCGTCATCGCTCAGTCCGGGCGAGCAGCCCGGCCCCGGCCTCCGAACCGAGGGTCGCCCACACGTGGGCGCTTAGAGTGATGCTGTGGGGCAGATGCCCCGCGGGTCGCAGCGGGCCTCAGCCCTGGCGCTGCTTGTGCCTGGGGTTGTCGCAGATGACCATGACGTTGCCGTGGCGACGAATCACCTTGCACTTGTCACAGATCTTCTTGACACTCGGCTTGACCTTCATGGTTGTTACCTCCACTGCCCGTCGGGCAGTTTGTGTCGGGTCACTTGTAGCGGTAGACGATACGGCCTCGGGAGAGGTCGTAGGGGCTCAGCTCGACGACAACTCGATCCTCGGGCAGGATGCGGATGTAGTGCTGACGCATCTTTCCCGCAATATGGCCGAGAACCACGTGGCCATTCTTCAGTTCCACACGGAACATCGCGTTAGGCAGGGCCTCAACGACCGTGCCTTCCATCTCAATGACGCCGTCTTTCTTCGCCATATCCTCCGTTTATCCTCTACATGTCTCGGATAGGTTGCGGCGGTTGCCGCTAGGCGCAATGCAGTCGGTGATGACATGCAGATACGCCCAAGGAACTACTCTACGGCATGGGCACCCCCGAGCGGTAGCCGGGATACCTGTCGGTTCGCTCACGTTTAATGCGTCACATTTTACGTACACGCCGAACGGCTCCCGCGCGCCAAGGTCGCGGATCAGCCAGCCCATGTATCGCGCACCACACACCGCGCACCAAACACCGCGCACCGCGCACCACACACCGCGCACCAACGCGGGGACTGCCCGAGCCACTGCGGGACCACCGGACCTTACCGAACAATGTCGCACGTAATTCCCCACGGTCATTTTTCGACTACGCCTCAAAACGTTGCAATTCCAAGGCTGCAAATTCAACGTTTGAAATAGCCGCGAGGGAATTACGTGCGAAATTGATAGAGAGCCCAGCGGTCGAGGGACACGAGGATTACAGCTGAGACGGACCAGACCAGCACAACACACCGCGCACCACACACCACACACCAGCGCGAGAACTGCACGAGCCACTGCGGGACCACCGGACCTTACCGAATAATGTCGCACGTAATTCCCCACGGTCATTTTTCGACTACGCCTTAAAACGTTGCAATTCCAAGGCTGCGAATTCAACGTTTGAAATAGTCGTGAGGGAATTACGTGCGACATTCATGGAGGGCCCGGCGGCGAGCAGGCCCGGCGGCGAGCAGGCCCGGCGGCACCCCACGACGCCCGGCTGCGCCCGGCGGCAAGCAGGCCCTCAGGCACCAAGACAGGGTCACCAGAGTCGGAAGGCACCGTGACAGGCGGCTAGTGACTACGGTTAACGCGGCCACGGCCTCGTCGATAGAAGAGTCGGG
>NZ_ALIY01000144.1:0-18645 GCF_000283035.1 Actinomyces sp. ICM58 | reverse complement strand
AGCCTTGGGGCGCTGGGCCAGCGAGCATGACACGCTCCAAGCGTTCATCCCACCGGGCCAGCCCTGGCATAACGGATTCGTGGAGTCCTTACACAACCGCATGCGCGACGAACTCCTCGAGGACAACATGTTCGAGGATCTCAACCACGCGCGCGCCCTGATTGGCGCCTGGTCCCAGCGCTACAATGAAGAACACCCCCACAGCGCGCTAGGCTGGCTCTCACCCAACCAATACGCACGCCAATGGGCACAACACCACCAATAACAACCAACAACCCTCAAAACACCCGGTCCACAAAACCAGACCAGGCCACGGGCGGGCGGTCCTCGTAGCTGAGGGAGCAATTGCGGTAATCGCCCTTGACCGTCATCCCGTGGGCGCTCGCCTCGCTGATGAAGCCCTCGTAGCGTGAGCGGACAACGCTCATTGCCGATGCATAGCGGCTTAGCGCCGTGCGGAGATTCTTTGCATCTTTGCTGACGTCGGCACAGGTCTCCGACAAAGTTTGGAGTGAGTTCGTTGCGTCTATGGCAGTCTTTCCGTGCTGATCGTCCATGAGATGCATGGCGTCCCGGATGTCGCCGTCGGCGCTCTCGAGCGCGCTCTCCAGGCTCTGGAACTGTGCGTCCGCCGCCTGGGTTGCATTGATGTCCGCAGCGAAGGTCCACCTAATGACGAGATTCGTAAAGTAGGACCGTGGTTCAGTGTCGCTGGGACCGGAGCCTGCTCCGGCATCGGACGTTGCGGTCACGTTGTTCATGATTCCCCCTGCGAGTTTGACAAGTCAACCTTTAACGATCGGTAGTCTACTCTCCGTGGGTGCTTTGTGTGAAGACTGCGTCCATCTGGTGGAAGGTGAATCCTCCCCCGAAAGTCCCCGTGATCACGGCCCGCGTTGCCTAGGTTTCAGTCGCGCTGCGACTCGTGGACTCGGTGAAATTTCGCTAGCTGATGATGATATGTCAAGCGGTAGAACGTCTCGACAGGTGCGCAGCGTAGCGGGGAGTGAGATGTGGGAGAATTGACCGCATGTTGATCCTGGACGGTCGTGCCCTGTCATTCGCCGAATCGCGTGCCATCGAACGCGCGCACGTTGAGGCCGCGACGGCCGAGGGAGACCCCGACCGCTACATGCGCCAGGTCGCAGAGAAAGTCGCAGACCAGGTTCGCTACCTCTCCGACCCAATCGCCTGGCTGTGGGACCTGCCGGCCACGACGGCTGTCACCCGGCTGGGGGAGGGCCTTGGCATCGACGAGGCGGCCGCCCACATCGAAGACATGGATGCCTGCCTCGTCGCCTTCGTCGGCGGCGGTGACAACGGTGGGGATGCCCTCTACGCCTGTGCGATGATGGCGGAGAGGGGAAAGGTCGTCACTGCCTTCCTGCTCAAGCCCACCTGCCACGCGCGGGCCCTGGAGACAGCCCGGGAAGCCGGCGTCGGCATCGTCGAGCTGTCGGGCCGCTCCCTGCGTTCCCTTGAAGGGACCCCCGAATGGAACACCATCTGCGGGGCGCGCGTATGGATCGACGGGATCGTCGGCATCGGCGCTCAGGGCCCCCTCACGGGCGAGCTCGCGGAGACGGTGACGTGCCTGAACGAGGAGCTGCGCGCCCACCCCAAGAAAGTCATCGCAATCGACGTGCCCTCCGGCCTGACCGACGACGATGGCCACGTCGCTGGACCGATCCTGCGCGCCACCCACACACTCGCGGTGGGTGTCTACAAGCGCGCCCAGATCCTGCCTCCCGCCGTCGAATACTGCGGCCAGCTGCGCATGATAGGCATGTACTGGAGTGGGGCGCACACGGACACGACCCCCGACGCTGAGGGGAGAATCGGCGCGGGCGACCTTTACTACTACGACAGCGATGAGCGTGCCGCGGCCGCCGTTCCCACCCCCGCCTTCGCCGACGACAAGTACGCGCGTGGCGTCGTCGGCCTCGTCGCAGGATCCGACACCTACCCTGGTGCCGGCCTGCTCGCCACGCGCGGGGCCTTGGCTTCGGGCGTGGGCATGGTGCGCCTGAATTCCACGAGGCGTGTCCAGGACCTCGTGCTTGCCGCCGAGCCGGGTGTCGTCATGGTGGGCGGGCGCATCCAGGCGGCCCTCATCGGCCCCGGCATGGACGAGGACCGACGCGAGGACGCCCTCGAACTGGCCCACTTCTGCGGACAGTCAGGCACGCCGCTCGTCATCGACGCGGGGGCCCTCGACCTCGTACCCGAACTGCTCGGTACTATCGTCCCCGACGCGACCGTTCTCACCCCGCACTACGGGGAGGCCGCGCGCCTGCTGAGCGAGCTCGGAAAGCCGACCACGAGGGCGCAGGTCGCCGCAGCGCCCCTCCGCTATGCCCGCGCCCTCCACGAGGCCACGGGTGCTCACGTGGTCCTCAAAGGCCCCGTCACGATCGTCTACTCCTTCGAGGACGTTGACCTCACCCACGGGGAGGGAGCCGACGACGAAAACGCGCCCTACTCCGACGACGCGCGTTCAAGTGCACGCGCTGACCTCACGCGCGTCTACGAGCCCACGGTCGCTCGTGTCACCACCTCCTGGGCGGGCGTTGCCGGCAGCGGCGACGTCCTGGCTGGCCTCATCGCCGGTATCCTGGCCCGCCCCACCGCGCACAACCCCGCGAGTACCCCCGAGGGAGCGCGCCCGCTGCTCGTGACGTCGGCGCGCCTGTCGGCGGCCGTGTCCCTGCACGCCAGCGCTGCGCAGACCGCGGCGATGCGACGCGAGGGAAGAGCTCCCATCCAGGCGCGTGACATCGCTGACGCAATCCCGGAAGTGCTCGCCGCCCTCAGCCTGTGAGGCGGGAGGGCGCAGCCGCGCGGCGCGCTCGGGCTCGCGTGAGATACTAGGGGAGTGACTTCCACGAACGAACACGGTCAAGGACGGGGATACCCGTCACGCGCGGTCGTCGACCTGGCCGCCATCCGGCACAACCTGGGCGTCCTGCGGGCCGCCGCCCCCGGCGCGCTCCAGCTCGCGACCGTCAAGGCCAACGCCTACGGGCACGGCCTGCTCCCCGTCGCCCTCGCCGCACTGGAAGGCGGCGCCGACTGGCTGGGTGTCGCCCAGCTCGCCGAGGCCTTCACCCTGCGCGAAGGCCTGGACGAGGCCGGGGTCGCCCGCGCCGACGCGCCCCTCCTCGCGTGGATCTCCACCTCCTCCTCCGACTTCGCCGCGGCCATCGACGCCGACATCGACGTGTCCGTGTCCTGGACGTGGGTCCTCGCCGACATCTGCGCCGCCGCCCGGCAGGTGGGCCGCCCCGCGCGCGTCCACGTCAAGATTGACACCGGCATGTCCCGCGCGGGCTCGACCCTGGCCGACCTGCCCGCCCTGGCCTCGGCCCTGCGCATGGCGGCCGACGAAGGCCTCGTCGACGTCGTCGGCGCGTGGAGCCACATGTCGCGAGCCGACGACCCCAGCGAGGCGGGCAACGCCTCGACCGCGACCCACGTGCGCACCTTCGAAGAAGGCCTGGCGGTCCTCGCCGACGCGGGCATCACGCCGCGCATCCGCCACCTGGCCGCCACCTCCGGGATCCTGTGGCACCCCGAGACACACTACGACATGGTGCGCGTCGGCATCGGCCTGTACGGCCTCAGCCCCGACCCCGCCGTCGCCTCCGCCACCGACCTGAACCTGGTCCCCGCTCTCACCCTGTGCGCGCCCCTCACCTCCGTCAAGGTCATCGAGGAAGGCACCCCGGCCTCGTATGGCGGGACCTGGGTGGCGCCCACGCGCCGCTGGGTCGGCCTGGTTCCCCTCGGCTACGGCGACGGCATCCTGCGCTCTGCCTCCAACCGCGCGCGCGTCACCGTCCACACCGCCTCCGGCCCCCTCGAGGCGCCCCTCATCGGACGCGTGTGCATGGACCAATTCATCGTCGACCTCGGGCCCGCAGACGGCGACGCGGGCACCCCGAGCGCGCGCAGCGGGGACGCGCCCGCGGCCGTCGGAGACCTTGCTGTCCTCTTCGGAGCCGGACATGACGGCGATCCGCTGGCCGACGACTGGGCGCGCGCCGCGACCACCATCAACTACGAAATCGTCACCCGCCTGGGCGCCCACATTCCTCGCGCCTACGTCGGCGAGGCCACCGAGACCCAGGGGAGCACCGCTCATGACTGATCAGCCCATCGCCTCCTACGCCGTCGACACCTCCGACGCCGACCAGACGCGGGCGCTTGGCGAAGCCCTCGGGCGCGTCCTGGCGGCCGGGGACCTCGTCATGCTCTCGGGCGGGCTCGGCGCCGGCAAAACCACCCTCACGCAGGGCATCGGCGTCGGCATGGGCGTGCGTGGCCGTGTCGCCTCACCCACATTCATCGTCGCCCGCGTCCACCCTGCCCTCGGTGGCGGCCCCGACCTCATCCACGCGGACGCCTACCGCATCACCGACCTGAACGACCTGGAGACCCTCGACCTCGACTCATCCCTCGACGAGGCCGTCACCGTCGTTGAATGGGGCGAGGGCAAAACCGAAGCCATGAGCGAGGAACGCCTGGCCATCGAGGTGCGCCGCGCGAGCGGCGGGCAAGCCCAGCGCGACGGCGACGTCATCGACCTCGAACACATGGACGACGGGCGGCGCCGCATCATCCTGCGCGCGCACGGACACCGCTGGGATGGCGTCCTCGACTCGCTCGTCGCCGCCCACGGGGGAACGCGCGTCAACCAGGACGTCCTTGACAGTGACGATCACACCGACGACGAGTAGGATCACATCGTGCGAGAGATAGCCCTGGACACCCAAGCCGCAACCGCCGTCGCCATCATCGAAGACGGCCGCGTGATCGCCCGCGCCCACAACGACTCCGGGCGCCACCACGCCGAATCCATCACGCCCCTCGTGCGCGAGGCCCTTCAGGCCGCCGACCTGCCCGCCACCCTGGGCGGCGCAGGGATCGACCGTGTCCTCGTGGGCACCGGCCCCGCCCCCTTCACGGGACTGCGCGCCGGCCTCGTCTCCGCCCGCGTCCTCGCCCGCGTCGCGGGCGTGCCAGCCTACGGCGTGTCAGCCCTCGACGTCATCGCCCGCCAAGGCCTCGACCTGCTCGCCCCCGACACGCGCGTCTACGCGATCGCCGACGCGCGCCGCCGCGAACTCTACTGGGGCTCCTACCTGGCCGCCGGGCCCGACGACGTCACCCTCGAGGGCCGCCTCGAAGTGGGGGACGTCGCCTCCCTGCTCGCCGCCATGCGACACGCCCCCGGCCTGGTCGTCGCCGGAGCCCCCATCCCCGCCCATTCAGCGCCCGCGCTTGCGCGCGCCGACCTGGGCCCCCAGATCGAGCTGGACCCCGCCGTCATGAGCCGCATCGTCGCCACGCGCCTCACCCGCGGCGAGAGCGACCGCCTGGGTACCGACCCCCTCTACCTGCGCCGACCCGACATTCAGGGCCAGCCAACCGCGCGCCTGTGACCGCCGAGCTGCGCGTCGCTACGCTCGACGACCTGCAGACCCTCGTCGACCTCGAGGCCGTCACCTTCCCCGAGGACCCGTGGACCCCCTTCATGCTCGCCGACGAACTATCCTCGCCGGCCTCGCGCTACTGGATCGCCACGAACGAGGCCGGGGACCCCGTCGGCTACGGCGGCGTCAAAGTCGGGGGAGACCAGGCCGACGTCATGACGATCGGGGTCGCACCCCATGCTCGAGGTCGCGGCGTCGGGCGAGCGATCCTCGACGCGCTCCTCGACTGGGCACGCCAGGCCGGCGCCGCCGAAATCTTCCTCGACGTGAGGCCCTCCAACGAGGGGGCCATCGCCCTGTACAACTCCCGCGGGTTCGTCGAAATCGGGCGTAGGCCGCGCTATTTCCGCAACCCGGTCGAGGAAGCCGTCGAAATGCGCGCGCCCCTGACCCGCGCGCGTGCGAAGACCACCACCAAATAGGAACGCCCCATGTCACATTATTCGGCTCCTTCGGCCCCGCTTGGGCGCGCGCGCAGGGCCGAAAATGTCGCGGCGTACACCGATTGTCCACGCGCGAAAAACGGCGGAAAATAGCGGAAAACTTGGGTGGGGGAGAAGCCTACGTGCGCCGTCTCGTGCCAACGTCCTACCGCCGCCGGGCAACGCGCCGATATGCTTCATTGCATGGCCACTCAAAATGTCGCAACGAAGAAGCGCCGCGCGTGGACCACCAGCGTCTTTATTAAGCAGCTGATGGCCGTCTCGGGCTTCGTTTTCGTTTTCTTCTTGCTGTTCCACTCCTACGGCAACCTCAAGATGTTCCTGGGTGCGGAGGTCTACAATGACTACGCGCACTGGCTGCATGAAGAGGCTTTCGTGCCGATCTTCCCGCACGGCGGATTCATCTGGGTCTTCCGCGCCGCCATGGCGCTGATGCTCATCATCCACCTGTGGGCCGCCGCCTACACCTGGAAGCGTTCGCGTCGCGCCCGCTCCACCCGCTACGTCGTCAAGAAGTCCGTCACGGACTCCTACGCGGCCCGCACCATGCGTATGAGCGGTGTCCTCATCCTGCTGATCCTGATCTTCCACATCGCTCACTTCACCACCGTGAGCCTGCCCGCGAAGGTCGCGAACTTCGGCGCTGACGTCACCACTCCATACGATCGCATGATCGCGTCCTTCCAGTCGCCGGTCCTCGTCATCCTCTACGCCGTGTTCGTCGGCTGCGCCTGCATCCACGTCTCCCACGGCTTCTGGTCCATGTTCCAGTCGCTCGGCTGGGCTCGTCCCGCCACCCGCAAGCCTCTGGTTGTCCTCTCGGGCCTGGTCGGTCTGATCATCTTCGTGATGTTCATGGCCCCGCCCGTCGCCATCGTCACCGGCTTGATCCACTGAGGAAGGGCACGCAATCATGACCGATACACTCATCCACGGCCTCTACCGTGAAGGCGAGAAGATCGCCGACGCGAAGGCCCCCCACGACGTCCCGATCACGCAGCGCTGGGAGCAGCGCAAGTTCACCGCCGCGCTCGTCAACCCCGCCAACCGCCGTAAGCTGCGCGTCATCATCGTCGGCTCCGGCCTCGCCGGCGGCGCCGCCGCCGCCTCCCTCGGCGAAATGGGCTACAACGTCGACTGCTTCTTCTACCAGGACTCCGCCCGCCGCGCGCACTCCATCGCCGCGCAGGGTGGTATCAACGCCGCGAAGAACTACCGCAACGACAACGACTCCGTGTACCGTCTCTTCTACGACACGGTCAAGGGCGGCGACTACCGCGCCCGCGAGGACAACGTCTACCGCCTCGCCGAGGTCAGCGCCAACATCATCGACCAGTGCGTCGCTCAGGGCGTCCCCTTCGCCCGCGAGTACGGCGGCCTCCTCGACAACCGCTCCTTCGGTGGCGTGCAGGTGTCCCGTACCTTCTACGCGCGTGGCCAGACGGGTCAGCAGCTGCTGATCGGCGCCTACCAGGCGCTCGAGCGTCAGGTCGCCGCGGGTACCGTCACCGAGCACTCGCGTCACGAGATGGTCGAGCTGATCGTCGATGAGGGCAAGGCGCGCGGCATCATCGCCCGCGACATGTCTACCGGCAAGCTCGAGACCTTCATCGCCGACGCGGTCGTCCTGGCCACCGGCGGCTACGGCAACGTGTTCTTCCTGTCCACCAACGCGATGGGCTGCAACGCGACCGCCATCTGGCGTGCGTACCGTAAGGGCGCCTACTTCGGCAACCCCTGCTTCACGCAGATCCACCCCACGTGTATCCCCCAGCACGGCGACCAGCAGTCGAAGCTGACCCTCATGTCGGAGTCGCTGCGTAACGACGGCCGCATCTGGGTTCCCAAGCGCGCCGAGGACTGTGAGAAGGATCCGCGCGACATTCCCGAAGAGGATCGCGACTACTACCTGGAGCGCATCTACCCCTCCTTCGGTAACCTCGTGCCCCGCGATATTGCGTCGCGTCAGGCCAAGAACATGTGCGACGAGGGCCGCGGCGTCGGCCCGAAGATCGACGGTGTCGCCCGCGGCGTCTACCTCGACTTCTCCGAGGCCATCTCCCGTATGGGTAGGGCAGCCGTCTCCGCTAAGTACGGCAACCTCTTCGACATGTACGAGCGCATCACGGGCGACAACCCCTACGAGGTGCCCATGCGCATCTACCCCGCCGTCCACTACACCATGGGTGGCCTGTGGGTTGACTACGACCTCGAGTCGAACCTGCCCGGTCTGTACGTGGCCGGCGAGGCAAACTTCTCCGACCACGGCGCGAACCGCCTGGGTGCCTCGGCGCTCATGCAGGGCCTGTCGGACGGCTACTTCGTCCTGCCCAACACGATCAACGACTACCTGGCGCACTGCTTCCACCTGCCCAAGCTGGACGAGAACTCGCCTTCCGTCAAGGAAGCCCTCGAGTCGGCTCAGGGACGCATCGATACCCTCATGTCGATCAATGGCACCCGCTCCGTGGACTCGTTCCACAAGGAGCTGGGCAAGATCATGTGGGAGTACTGCGGCATGGAGCGCACCGAGGCCGGCCTGAAGAAGGCCGTCGGTCTGATCCGCGAGCTGCGCGCCGACTACTGGAAGAACGTTCGCGTTCCCGGCAAGTCGATCGGCGAACTCAACCAGTCCCTCGAGAAGGCCGGCCGCGTGGCCGACTTCATGGAGCTGGGCGAGCTCATGTGCATCGACGCGCTGCACCGCGAAGAGTCGTGTGGCGGCCACTTCCGCGCGGAGTCCCAAACTCCCGAGGGTGAGGCCCTGCGTCACGACGACAAGTTCCTGTACGTGGCGGCCTGGGAGTTCGCTGGCGAAGGCGAGCCCCCGATCCTCCACAAGGAAGACCTGATTTACAACGACATCGAGCTGAAGCAGCGGAGCTACAAGTGAACCTGACACTGAGGATCTGGCGCCAAAACGGTCCCGAAGACAAGGGCGCAATTCATGAATACCAGGTGAAGGGAATCTCGGAAGAGTCCTCGTTCCTGGAGATGCTCGACGTCCTGAACGAAGAGCTCTTCGCACGCGGCGAGGAACCCATCGCCTTCGACTCCGACTGCCGCGAGGGCATCTGCGGTCAGTGTGGCATCGTCATCAACGGCATCGCTCACGGCCCGGAGGTCACCACGACCTGCCAGCTGCACATGCGGTCCTTCCACGATGGTGACGTCATCACGATCGAGCCGTGGCGCGCATCGGGCTTCCCGATCATCAAGGACCTCGTGGTCAACCGCAGCGCCCTGGACCGCATCATCCAGGCCGGCGGCTACATCTCCGTCAACACGGGTGCAGCCCCCGACGCGCACGCGACCCCGGTCCCGAAGCAGGACGCGGATCGCGCGTTCGAGGCTGCGGCCTGCATCGGCTGCGGTGCGTGCGTGGCTGCCTGCCCGAACGCCTCGGCGATGCTCTTCACCTCCGCGAAGGTCACGCACCTCGGCCTGCTCCCGCAGGGCAAGCCCGAGAACTACAAGCGCGTTGTCAACATGCTCAACCAGATGGACGAGGAGGGCTTCGGCTCCTGCTCGAACATCGGCGAGTGTGCGGCGGTGTGCCCCAAGCAGATCCCGCTCGACGTGATCGCAAACCTGAACCGTCAGCTCGGAAAGGCCGCCTTCAAGGGCGTCTGACCGGCATGAGTGGCCCGAGGGCCCGGCGTACTTCGGTGCGCCGGGCCCTCGCGTATGCGTGCCCGGCGCGCGGCCGACGCGGGCGAGCAGCGCGGGCAGCGTGGGCAGCGTAGGTATCGCGGGCGAGCCGCACCCAGAGTCGGGGAGAGTCATGCGTCAAGTACCCCCGGCCGCCGTGGTCTCAGGCGTATGATGGTGGTGTCACCGTCGGCTCAGAGAGGAGCTACGCCATGCATTTTGACGAGACCGGCCCGAACACGCACACGCGCCGCTACTGGGTCAGCGCAACGATTGGGATCGCAGCGATGATCGTCTTCGCGCTCCTGTCGGTCCTTCTCCTCCTGGGAGTCGTCTTCGGTTCCCCGCAGGTGAAACCCGTCGCGGATTCTCTGTTCCCGTGGTCGCTCCTCGTGTTCGCCGTCGCGTGCGTTGCGATGTTCGTGGCGAACGCGCGACCCCGCCAGGAGTGAGGCGCCGCCTCGCTCATCGCGGCACCAGGTGCGTTGTGTCAGCGCCGCGCCGTCGGTGCGTGCGCGGCGTCGGCGCGCGCCGAGACCTAGACTAGAGGGCGTGAATGAACCCCTGGTCCTTGGTATTGAATCGACGTGCGATGAGACGGGCGTCGGCCTGGTGCGCGGCACGCAGCTGCTGGTCGACCGCACGGCCACGTCGATGGACGAGTACGCCCGCTACGGCGGCATCATCCCGGAGATCGCGTCGCGCGCGCACCTGGAGTCTTTCCTGCCCACGCTCGACGCGGCCCTCGACGAGGCGGGGGTGACCCTCTCGGACGTTGACGCGATCGCGGTTGCGGCCGGACCGGGTCTTGTGGGCTCGTTGACGGTGGGTATCTGCGCGGCCAAGGCCCTGGCCTCGTCGCTGGGTAAGCCGCTCTACGGCGTCAACCACGTCATCGGGCACCTGGCCGTCGATAAGCTTGCGGAGGGCCCGCTCCCGCCGCACTTTATTGGCCTGGTGGTCTCGGGCGGCCACTCCAACATCCTCGAGATCCGTAGCATCGCGACGGACGTCGTCGAGCTGGGCGGTACCCTGGATGACGCGGCCGGCGAGGCTTTCGACAAGGTGGGGCGCCTCCTCGGCCTGCCCTACCCGGGCGGCCCGCACGTGGATCGCCTCTCCCAGCAGGGAGATCGTGACGCTATTCGTTTCCCGCGCGGCCTGGCCGCCGGCAAGGACAAGGAACGCCACAAGTACGATTTCTCGTTCTCGGGCCTCAAGACCGCTGTCGCCCGCTACATCGAGGGTGCGACCAGCCGAGGCGAGACCGTCAGCAAGGAAAACGTGTGCGCGGCCTTCTCCGAGGCCGTCAACGATTCCCTGACCGCCAAGGCGGTGCGAGCGGCGCTGGACACGGGCTGCGACACCATCGTCGTGGGAGGCGGTTTCTCTGCGAACTCGCGCCTGCGCGCTCTGCTCACCGAGCGGGCCGAGGCCGCCGGCGTCCAGGTGCGCATGCCTCCGCTGCGCTTTTGCACCGATAATGGCGCCCAGATCGCGGCGATCGGCTCGGAGCTGGTGGCGGCGGGGCTGCCCCCATCGGGCTGGGATTTCTCGCCGGATTCGGGCATGGAGCTGACGACCACCTACGTGGCGCCGCGCTCCTGAGGGGCGCGCCCGCTCGGTGCAGCGCTCAGTGCAGGCTGTCCACGATTGTCTGGCCTACCGAGGACCACGTCGTGTAGAAACCGCCGACCATGTTGCCGCACACCCCGATGAGTGAGGCGCAGGCGAAGGCGGCCAGCGTGAGTGCGACCAGTCGGGCGCCGTAGGCAGTCAGAGCGCCCCAGGGACGCGGAATCGCGGCAAAGACCCGCGCCGAAGCGGGGTGGCAGAACCGGGATGTGCTGTCGGTGGCCTCGTCGCGGGCGTCCGCGACCACCCGCCAGGTGGCTGCGTAGCGCCACGCGATCAGCACGAAGATGAGAGACAGGAGCGCGAGGATCGCGAGGGTGACGCGGCCGTTGGGACCCGTGGACGATTCCGTGTGGGTCACGGTTGTCACGGGAACGATGGACGCGTAGGCCTCGGAGGCCTGGGCCGTCTGAGCGGTCGGGGCGGCGCCCACCGCGTTCGCGACGCGGTCGGAGGATCCCCACCACGCGAGCATCGTCGGGATGTGTTCGCGCCACAGGGGGCCCGCGTGTCCGCCGGTGGGGGGGACGTCCGTGGTGACCGTGTCGGGCGGACGTACCGCCGCCGCCATCTTGAGCGCCGTGTAGGCCCCGCCGACGACGTCGTCACCGGCGGCCATCGCGTAGATGCGCATCCCGTCGGGCGTGCGGTTGGCGAGCATGGTGGACAGAGTGTTGTCGGCCAGGTACTGGTCCCCCTGGTTCGTCATCTGGCCTTCGATTTGGGTGTCGTAGCCGGACAGGGAGGCGGCCGCGCCGAAGGTCTCGGGCGTGCGCAGCGCCGTCCAGATCGCGCAGTAGGCGCCCGCGGAGAATCCGCCGATCATCCAGGCGTCGCGGTTAGCGCTCGTGTTGGGGAAATTGTGGCGGATCATCGCGGGGACCTCGTGGGCCGCCCACGTGTACACGGGTGGGCGTCCTTCGATATCCGCGCAATCGTGGGCCTCCTCGTCGACACTCAGGGAGGGGGCGACGACGATGGTGGGCGGGATGATTCCGGCGTCAATGGCGTCGTCGAGGGCTTGCTGGACCTGCGCGCCCTGCGTGGTTCCGTCGGCCTCGCCGGGGTACCCGTGGAGGAGCTCGATGACGGCGTAGGTCTTGCCGTCCGTGGGGGAGTAGTCGCGCGGTGCGATCACGTAAACGGGCAGGGTGATCCCGCTGGTGGGTCCGGTCCACGTGGCGACGAGCATGCCGTCGTCGGTGCGCGTGAAGGACGCGCCGAGGGCGGAGGGGTCAATGCTCTGATTGCCGATCGTGACTTCGCCGCCTGACTGGGCCTCGGAGCCCACGACCGAGGACTGGATAAGTTTTCCGAGGTCGCCGCTGGTTTTGACGATGCCGAGGGAACGGTTCGCGATGAGTCCGCCCGCGGAGGCGACGAGGAGGGTCGGCACGAGGATAATGACCGTGCGTGCGAACCAATGCCGCTTGGGGCGGGGGAAGCGCGAGGGCGCGTAGCGGGGAAGCAGGGAGGCCCCCGCGACGAGGGAGAGGATGGCGAGGACGGCGACGACCGCGAGGGTGCGCCCGGAGACCAGAGAAATGGAAGCGAGGAAGGACATGCTCACTCCTGTCCGCGTATCGTTGACGAGGCCGTGGCGCCGCCGCGCTCAGCGCGTGAGGCGTTTTCCCGGGGCTTGGGCGCATCCGGGGCGGGGGCGTCGGTGCTGCGCGTGGCGTGCGCCGAGCGCAGGTCACCCACGCCTTTTGCCGCGAGTTTGGCGAGGCCAGCGCTGACGGAGGCGAGCAGCGTGAGGGTTTGCGTGGGGGACACGGAGGGGACGTAGGCGTGCGAAATAGCCAGGCCCACGGTTGCCAGGGAGGCGGGGTCAGGCACGGCCAGGTAGAGGGGCTGCGTGCGCGGCTTGAACTTGCGTTTGAAGGCGTGCAGCGACGTGAAACCGTAGAGGGGCTCCATGATGGCCGCCAGCGCGTCGATGAGTGGGCCGAACACGGAGGTGTCGTCGGCGGAGCGGGTGAGGGGCGCGCCCGACAGGGACAGGAATTCGAGGCCCTCCTCCTGGGCGGACAGGGCCGCCTTACCGATGAGGAACTCGATGGCGGGGCGCCACCCCTGGGTGCGCCTGCGCATGACGTCCAGGGTGAGGCCGACGACCTGGCCGCCCCGGTAGACAGGCAGCCATGAGGTGACGGCGTGAATCGTTGACTGGGCGTCGACTGCGACGAGAATGCGTGTCTCTGGGACCGCGAGCTCGCGAACGCCGCCGAGCGTGAAGCCCATTTCCGGCAGGGCCTTGTCGGAGCTCCAGTCCCGCGAGATAACGGTGATCTGGTCCTTCCAGCCGAGCGGGCATTCCTCCCAGGTGGTCCACACGGCCTCGACTCCTTCGCGCGTCGCGTGGTTCATGGCGGTGCGCACGTCCTGGTAGGCCTTGCCTTTGAACGCGAGGCCGGGCAGGTCGAGGAGCGATTCCTCGGCGACCTGCATGATCGTCCAGCCGTCGCGCCGGGCGGCCTGCGCGAGGTCCTCGTGGATCGAGTAGAGGGCGGGCGTCAGGCCCGCGGAGGCGGTGAAGGAGGAGAACTCGGCGATGGCCCGCGAAGCCGTTCCCTCCTCGTAGGCGAGGTCCGTGACGGTCAGCGCGACGCCGCCGGCCCCACGGTAGGCGACCCCGGCCTCGTCGAAGGGAGAGACCCACACCTGATTGCCTTCCCAGGTCTGCATCCACCCGAGGGTGTCGGCCCCGTGCTCGCGTAGGAGGGGGATGAGGTCGTCGACCGGGGAGGAGGCGGGCACGCGGGGCAGAGCCAGGAGCGCGCGCAGCACCAGGACCAGCGTGCCGACCCACGCGACGAGCGGCATCCACAGGACGGGCGCCTCGGCCAGGAGAGTCATGGGCACGAGCGTGGGTTCGAAAATCGAGGCGGTCGCAGTGGGCAGGAGAACGAGGACGTAGTCGTGGAATACCTGCAGTGGCGTCGCGTTGGGAGCGTCCGAGAAATCCTCGCCCGAGGCCAGCGCGGAGAAGGGAATAAACGAGTCGCTCGTGAGCAGCCCGAGCACGAATACCACGGCCGCGCACACGACCATGAGAATGAGCCAGCGACGCAGCAGGGTCGACGTTGTCGAGGGCGCGGCGTGGATCGTAAAGGAGCGGCGCACCCACCAGGTAATGGCGCACAGCGTCACGTTGAGGAGGACGGGCATGAGCAGCAGGGCGGCGGCAGTGCTCACCTCGGGGCGCAGGGGATCGTCCGGGCCGTTCCACGCGAGAAGTTCGACGGTGGTTGACGTCACCGTCGAGATGCCGAGGATACCCTGCAGGATGAGCGTCCCGACGTAGGCGAGGCGGCGCCCCCTACGCAGGCCGTAGGCGAAGACAAGCTGGAGTGTGATGGGCGCCAGGCACAGGAGGGTCGTGATGACGCCCGTGCGGCCCTCGAGCCACCAGGCCGGCCCCAGTGACCAGCGCATCTGCGCGAGCGGGCCTTCGGGCGCGGCCGAGACGACGGTGAGAGCCGCCGCGCACGCCCAGCACAGGGCGGCGATCGAGGCGAATTGGCGCCCGAGGGTCACCTCGTCGTCGGTGTCGTCCTCGGAGCCGCGCACGCCGACCAGGCGCGCGGCGACCATGCCGGCCAGGAGCGCCCACACGCGCGCGTAGGAGATCGCCGATCCGAGGATGGCTGCTGACAACACGAGGACTCCGATGAGGAGGAAGCGGGCCCTCCAACGCCAGCGGGAGCTCAGGGATTGGGCTGCCGCGCCCGCGAGTGCAACGAGGATGAGGCTTGTCCCCCACAGGGTGCCCGCGCCGATCGCCTGGCCCCATTCGCTGACGGCGCGCTTGAGAAGGGGCAGCGTCGCCCACGTTGCGGTGACTCCGACGACCTGGCCGGACAGGGCTGCGGCCACCCACGCCCGGGTGCCCAGGTGACGTTCGGCCGCGCCGCCCGCGACAATAACCGCGATGACGCCGACGACAGCGGTAGCGATAAAGTGCCCGGGGATCGCCCCGACGGAGGAGAAGACCGACCACCAGTGGCCCGCCGACGGGTCGGCTTCGAGGACGCTGAACTGGTCGCGCCACACCAGGTAGCTGGCCGAGACGACGGCCATAACGGCCGTGACGACCGCCGTCGCGGGGGCTCGGGAGAGCCAGCGTGCCGTCAGGTGTGCCGCGGAGGAGAGGAGGACCCACAGGGTGTGCAGCGTCGCCCGCACGGGTACGCCGATCCTCGCTAGAGCGGTCGTGTGGGGTGTGGGCGCTTCCGCCTCTTCCTCAGCCATGGTGGCGTCCTCTCGAGCAGTTCATTTCTCCGGGGGACACAATACTCCGGTTGTCTGAATGCAGACTGAACGTCGCCTGGGAGGGTGTCTGTCCGGTCACGAGGCCGTGGCCGGGGGGACTCACACACTCAGGGTCGCGAACTCCGCGAGGGCGAGGGGACGCCCGGCGTTCATCTCGGCGCGCATGAGATCGACGACGGCGTCAAGGCCCTGGCCGGGGCGTGCAGCCGCCGCGACGGAGCGCTGGCGCTCGTAGGAGGCGCCGATCGTGAGGATCGTGTCGAGTCCGGCGAACTCGCGCGCGCAGCCCAGGTCGGCGGCGACGGGGGCGAGCTCCTCGCGCAGACGCGCGATGCCGTCCCGGGCGCTCTCGGTGGTCCCGTCGCGCGACACGATCAGTGTTGCGTCCATGCCGTAGCGGGCCGAGCGCCACTTGTTCTCAGCGACGAACCAGTCCGGCAGGACGGGAAGGGGTTCGCCGGCGTCGTACAAGCGCGAGAAATGCTCAACGAGGACGTGGGTGAGCGCAGCGAAGGTGGCGACCTCGGTCGCATTCGTCGCCGCGTCGTACACGCGGTTTTCGATCGTACCGAAGGTGGGCGAGGGGCGGATGTCCCAGCGGACCTCGTCGAATCCCTCGATGACGCCTGTGCTGATCATGTCGTCCGTGTAGGCCTCCAGGTCCTCCCACGTGTCGAACTGGCGGGGGATGCCGGCGGTGGGCAGCTGCTGGAAGACCATCGCCCGGTTCGAGGCGTAGCCCGTGTCCTCGCCAGCCCAGAACGGGGAGGACGCGGAAATCGCCTGCAGGTGGCCCAGGTGTGCGGTCAGCGCCGCTTGAATCGGCAGGATCTTCGCGCGATCCTCGACGCCGACGTGCACGTGGACTCCGTACAGGAGCATCTGGTGACCCCAGTAGGCGGTGCGCTCCACGAGCTGGGCGTAGCGCTCGGAGTCGGTCACCCGCTGGCGTCCGGGGCGCGCAAAGGGGTGGGTGCCCGCGGTGGCCAGGTCGATGCGCAGGTCCGAGGCCAGGGGGCGCAGGAAGTCAACGCAGCCGGTGAGGTCGGCGATGCACTCAGCGACCGTCGAGCGCGGCTTGGAGACAACCTCGATCGTGTTGAGGAGCATCTCGCGGTGGACGCCCGGATACAGCTGTCCGTCGATCGTCGCGCGGTCGATGATCGCGTCGGCGCTCTGACGAAGGTCGTGCGAGTCGCGGTCGACGAGCTGGAGCTCCCACTCGACACCGATCGTGGAGCGCTGGGAGGAACCGAAGGGCAAGGTCATGGCGTTCCTTTCGCTGATTGCCTCCATTGTGTCAGCACGCTGCTCCGCTTCGGTGGAGAGCTTCCTTACAGGTTTGCGGGCAACCGCCGACAGATGACGGCCCGGTGGCGCCCCTCCAGGCGCGTCGCAATGACTGTCAGTTCCTTGGTTCCGCCACGAAGCTTGAGGGATTGACGCAGGTCCTCCGGGTTGATGTCCGCGCCGCGTTTCTTGATCTCGACGGCGCCCGCGTCTCGCGATCTGAGAGCGGCGGCGATGGCCTTGGGTCGAAGGTTTGTCACCTCCAGGACCTCGAAGCGGTCATAGAAGGGGCTGTCTGGCAAATCGTCACCTGTCAGGTAGGCGATCTTGTCGGACACGATGCCCGCCCCGACCCGCTGCGCCAGGCGCGCCAGCAGGCCCGATCGAATGACCGCCGGATCGGCTTCCGCGATGATGGCCCCCAGCGGGGCGACCTCCACGCGCTCGGCGGGAGCGTTGGCGGCCTCCCCGCAAGGAGAGGCGAGGCTGTGAGCGGCCCCGGCCTCGTCCAGGAGAAGACACGAACGACCCCGGCCCTCGGGCGCGAGAGCGGGGGACCACAGGGAAGCCTCGACGAGGCTGCCGCCCACGCTCACCCACTGAGCGTGCCAATCCGCGGGAATGACGTCATAAGCGATGCCCGGCGCCACCTTGACCCCCACCCGATCGATCGTGCGCGCGAGGCGAAGAACCGCGGACAGGGGAGGGGACCAGGCTTCCGGGTTCGTGATGCGCGCGGAGCCTCGCGAGGCCCCCGTGCGCCGCGCCGGATCGGCGAAGATGGCGTCCACGCCCTCGGCCGCAAGCTCGGCGATGTCCAGATCCATGACGTCGCCGAGGCGCACCTGAGACCCCTCGAAATCGCGCAGGTTCACGGCCGCAGCACCCGCCGCATCCGGATCGATGTCAACCGCCAGCACGTCCAAGCCCAGCCCGGCGATCGCCAGCGCATCCGAGCCGATGCCGCAGCCAAGGTCCGCTACCCGCGTCGCGCCGGCGCTGCGGAAACGCTGCGCGTGACGCACCGCCACCACCAGCCGCGTGGCTTGCTCCAACCCGTCGCGCGTGAACACCATGTGGGAGGCGACCGGGCCGAACTTCGTGCGCGCCGCCTCGCGCAACGCGAGCTGGGTCAACACGGCGGCCGCCAGCCCCGCCTCGACGCCGGAGGCCCGCAGGGCGCCCCCCAGCTCGCGCAGTGGGATCGGATTCGTCTCCTGGCGGGCCTGCAGGGAAGCCAGGAGCTCCCAGCCGGGGGAGGACAGGATCGGGGTCAGAGCGCTCACGGCATCATTGTCCCATCTCTTCACCGCCGAGGCCTGGGCCGGCTCGCGCTCGCGGGCGGGGCCGATCGGCATCGCCGTCGGTGAACCGCCTGGCACTCAGGTTGCCCGAGTGCCAGGTGCGCAACTACACTCATGGAGGAAGCGCGGGAACACCCGCGACCGGTCCTGCACCTGACCCCCGCGACGGCAGGGAAAGGACGAGCACCTTCGTGACAAAGAGAAAGGGAACGACAATGTCGATCTCCATCAAGCCCCTCGAGGACCGCATCGTCATCCGTCAGGTTGAGGCCGAGCAGACCACCGCCTCCGGCCTGGTCATCCCGGACACCGCCAAGGAAAAGCCGCAGGAAGGCGAAGTTATCGCCGTGGGCCCCGGCCGCGTTGACGACAACGGCAACCGCATCCCCGTCGACGTCAAGGTCGGCGACGTCGTCATCTACTCGCGCTACGGCGGCACCGAGGTCAAGTACGAGGGCCAGGAGTTCCAGATCCTGTCCTCGCGCGACGTCCTGGCGGTCGTGGAGCGCTGATCGAGCGCTGACACACGCAACGAGGGGCGGCCCGGAAGGA
>NZ_ALIY01000143.1:0-7449 GCF_000283035.1 Actinomyces sp. ICM58 | reverse complement strand
CCCCCGCCGAGGCCTCGTCGACCGAGCGCGCTGAGGCTGCACCGAGCGAGGACGCCGCCGAGGCGGAGTCCGACGAGCCGAGCGCCCCCGTGGCCGAAGAAGCCCCGGCCGAAGAAGCCGCCGCGCAGGGCGAGGACCCGACGGACGACGAGCCCGAGCAGGTCGGCGAACCCGCCGAGGAGCGGGAGCCCGCCCGCTCCCCCGTCATGACGCCCGCGCAGGCCGCGGCCGCCCTGGGACTGAACCTCGATTCCGTGCGCGAGCCCCGCGAAGAGGAAACCAACGAACCGGCCGATGCCCCGCAGGATGCTCCCACCGACAACGTCGAGGAAACGCCCGTCGACAACGCCGAGGAGCAGGCGGACGAGGCGACGACAGCGGAGGGCGCCGAGGCCTCGAAGGACGACGAGGAGCCCGTCTCCGCGGTCGGCGGCGCCGCGGCGGAAGCGACCCACACTCTGGCGTCGCGCCGCTCCATGATCTTCGGCGACGAGGAACCCGTCTCTCCCTCGATCCCCGCGCTGAGCCCCACCGAGCAGCAGGCTGGCGCGTCGAGCGCCCAGGAACCCGCCGAGCGCGACACGGCCTCGGACGAGGACACGACCAAGGACTCAGTGACCGCCCTCGTCGACGGCCCCACCAAGCAGCTGCCCACACAGGCGACCTCGTACTCCTTCGCGGATCAGGACCAGGCCGAGGCCGAACGCCCGCGCCGCCGCTCCCTGCTCAACGCCGACGATGACGAGCGCGACGCCGCCACCCTGGCCGCGATCGCCTCCGCCAATCGCGACCGCTCCGAGAACACGAAGGAGCCCGCCGGGCTGGACGACGAGCTCTTCTCCGCCGCGCCGGTCATCACCGAGATGCCCTCGCGCCGAGGAGCCCACTTCCTGTCCCTCGTGCTCTTCCTCGTCCTCACGCCGCTCGGCTGGTACCTGGCTTCCGACGCCGGCGCACGCATGACGCTGGCTGACGCCGCCCCCATGTACACGGGCGTCGCCTCGATCCTGGCGCTCGGCGAACTCCTCGGAGCGATCGTCGTCGCCGTGATCCTGTTTGCCACCGCGCGCCGCTCCTCCCTGGGAGCGTGGATCATGGGCGTGGCCACCCTGATCGTCGGCCTGCCGTGGGTGCTCGCCCCCGGCATCACGGCCTCGACCCTGCTGGCTTCGCTGAACGCCCTGAGCGCCTCCAGCTCCCTCGGCGCGAATCTCTCGCACCACCTGCAGGCGTCCGGCTACTCCGGTCGCTTCGCGATCCTGGGCATCGTCCTCATGGGCGTGGGCTACCTCTCCCACTCCGCGCGCCGCACCGGCCGCGCCGAGGAGGCCCTGCGCACCTCGATTGAGGCCGTCAACCCGGCCGGCGCCTTCTATTCCAAGCGCGCACGCAAGAAGGCAGCGAAGGACCTGAACAGCAAGTGAAGACCCTGATTCCCGCCAGCGCGATCGAGCTCGAAGGTCCGTGGACCCATCGGCACGTGAGCGCTGGCGGCGCCACATTCCACGTCGCCGACATGGGCCAGAACATGGACCATGCGCTGGTACTCCTGCACGGTTTCCCCGAGCACTGGTGGTCCTGGCGTGAGGTCCTGCCCCTCCTGGCCGAGTCGACCTCGCGCGTGTTTGCCCTCGATTTGCGAGGCTTTGGGACCTCCGACCTGACGCGCGGGGACTGCGACGTAACACAGCTGGCCACCGACGTCATCGGGGTCGTGCGCGCGCTCGGCGTCGCCTCGTTCTCCGTGGCCGGCCTCGGCGTCGGGGGGACCGTCGCGTGGATGATCGGCGCGCTCGCGCCGCTCGAGCTGCGCTCGGTCGCCGTCCTGTCAGCGCCGCATCCGCTGGGCATCCAGCCCGTCATCGGGCGCGCCCCCTGGGCGGGTGGCCGCGTCCTTCAGGGCCGTCTCGCGCTGCCCACGGGACGCGAGCGCGCCCTGCGTTCCGGGTCGCTCGTGACGACCGTGTACCGCGCGTGGGCATCTCCCGCTAACGTGGACAGCCTCGTGTCACAGTCGGGCACCTACCGGGCGGCCCTGCGCCGCCCCTTCGCCGCGCACACGGCCCTGCGGGGACTCCACGCGACCCGGTCGCTGTCTCGCGAGGTTCGCCGCACCCTGTCGGAGCCGCTGCAGGTGCCCGTCCTGTCGCTTGTCGGCCGAGACGACGGCGCATGGTCCGCACTCGATCACGCCGCCGACGCGCAGTTTGTCGACGCTCCCCTGACCCAGATCGTCATTCGCGAGGCCGGGCACTTCCTGCCCGAGGAGGCACCCGAGGCGGTCGCGCAGGCCCTGGCGCAGCACGTCGGAGCGCACGCCCAGTAGCCCATTTTCATTAGACAGGTCACACAAATCGGTGAATGAAACATGTTTCACCTGATAGATAGGGCATAATGGTGTGATACGCGGTACCTCCTAGTGAGCGGTGTAACGCATGGGACTCGCCGCGCAGTCCAAATCGGAACGCCCGAGCAACTCGGGCACGAGCGGAAGGAGCTCCGCACCATGATCGGTGACGGAAACTTCATCAGCCAGGTGCCGCTGTTCGGTGGCCTTGATGATGCACAGCAGGTGTCCCTCCAGCAGAAGATGGGTCATACGACCCTGCGTCGCGGTGAGACCCTCTTCGACGAGGGCGATCTCGGCGATCGCCTCTACATCGTGACCGAGGGCAAGGTCAAGCTCGGCCACACGTCGAGCGACGGCCGCGAGTCCCTCCTCGCCGTCCTCGGCCCGGGTGAGATCATCGGCGAGCTCACGCTCTTCGATCCGGGCCCGCGTTCGACCACTGCGACCGCCGTCTCCCCGGCGTCGCTCCTCTACCTCGAGCACGAGGACCTCATGCACGTGCTCGACACGAACCCCACGCTGGCCAAGCACATGCTGCGCGCCCTCGCGCAGCGCCTGCGCCGCACCAACGAATCCCTCTCCGACCTCGTCTTCTCCGACGTCCCCGGCCGCGTCGCCAAGGCCCTCCTGGACCTCGCCGACCGCTTCGGCACCGCGACCGACAAGGGCGTCCACGTCCCCCACGACCTCACGCAGGAAGAACTGGCCCAGCTGGTGGGCGCCTCACGCGAGACCGTGAACAAGTCCCTCGCCGACTTCGTGTCGCGAGGCTGGATCCGCCTGGAGGGTCGCGCCGTCACCCTCCTCGACGTCGATCGCCTGGCGCGCCGCGCCCGCTGACCTCAGCTCACGGGTTGGGCCCGACACCGCGCGGTGTCGGGCCCAACCTTTTGTTTCCTGACGCGAACGAGGCCGTGGCCCCTTGCGCTTGACGCGCGTGCCGACCACGGCCTCGTTCATGCTGTTCTCTGCGCGCAGATTCCGCGCGTCAGTTCTGAACGGCGGAAGCTTCCTCAATCGGACGCTTGAGGTAGGCCACCAGGTTCTCCGAGCCCGTGGGGCCGGGGATCACCTGGACGAGTTCCCACCCGTCGGCGCCCCACTGGTCGAGGATTGCTTTCGTCGCGTGCGTGAGCAGCGGAATCGTGGAGTATTCCCATTTAGTCATGAGCCCATCCTACCTGCCATCTGGGGGCGCACGAAGGGCAACACCTTCGGAACGTGGGCGCTGCGCAGCTCCCGGGCCAACGGGTCATCCGAGGAACGCAGCCACTCCAGCCAATCCTCCGCGTGGGGATAGTGGCGCAAAATCGCGCGTCGCTCCCGCTCAGTCAGGCCACCCCACACGCCGTAGTTAGCTTCGGACTCCAGGGCATCGGCGAGGCATTCGAGGCGTACCTCGCACTCGTAGCAGCGCAGGCGAATCTGACGCTGGGATGCACCCTGAACGAAGAGCGCGTCCGGTTCGATGGACGCGCACAAAGCACGTGCGACCCAACTCTGGTCGTCGCCGTGGGTTGACATCGTGAATCTCCACTCCACTGTACTACGAGCCCTATCATGTGACCATACACACATACCTCTGTGGGTGCAAACGGTGCGACCTCGTATGAGGCGACGACGGGTGACCGATCAGGCAATTCTCACGCGTTGCCAGACTCCAGATGTCCCCGGCGGCACGTAAGCTAGAACCATGTCGCACTCTCATTCACGCGCCGTCCGGCCGACCCAGCTGTTCGCCCTCCTGCTGGCGTTCCTGAGCGTCTCCTCGCTCATGGGCGTCGTCGGGGCGGGCATGCTCGTCCCCATCGCCGGACCCACCGCGCTGGTCGCGAAGTCGGTCCCCTCCGTGTTTAACGAGCTGCCCGGCGACCTTCAGACGGTGGCACCCGCCGAGGAATCACAGCTTCTCGACTCCTCCGGCGGCGTGATCGCGCACTTCTACGACAAGCAGCGCATCGTCGTTCCCAGCGCGAATATCGCCGACGTTATGAAGAAGGCGATCATCGCGATCGAGGACAAGCGCTTCTACGAGCACAACGGCGTGGATGCTACCGGCATCGCGCGAGCGCTCGTGACAAACCTGGGCGATTCGGGCCGCCAGGGCGCCTCGACGATCACCCAGCAGTACGTGCGTAACTCTCTGGCCGAGCGCGGCTACCTCGAAGGCGATGCCGACCAGGTCAGCGCCGCCACCGAGCAGACAACCGAGCGTAAGCTCCGCGAGATCAAGTACGCGATGGCCCTGGAAAAAACCCAGTCCAAGGACGAGATCCTCACGGGCTACCTGAACATCGCTCCCTTCGGCCCCATCACCTACGGCGTCGAAGCCGCCTCGCAGCGCTACTTCTCCAAGTCAGCCTCCGAACTGGACTACCTGGAGGCCGCACTCCTCGCCGGCCTCGTTCAGTCTCCCGTCCAGTACGACCCGCTCACCCACCCCGAAGCCGCCCAGGAACGCCGAGACACGGTCCTGGCGACCATGCTGGAGCAGGGCGTCATCACGCAGGAAGAGTACGACAAGGGCATCGCGACGTCGGTCGACTCGATGCTGCACCCGACCGTGTCCTCCGAGGGCTGCTCCGGTGCCGAGTCCTCCAAGGCGTATTTCTGCGACTACGTCCTCGCCCAGTTCCTGGAAGACCCGACGTTTGGCGCCACACGCGTCGAGCGCGAGCGCCTGCTCAAGACCCAGGGCATCACGATCCGCACCACGATGGATCCCGCGATGCAGGACGCCGCCTACTCCTCGTTGACGAACACGATCCCCGTGGGCGACGCCTCCGGCCTGAACGACGCCTTGGTCTCCCTGGACCCGCGCTCGGGTCGCGTCCTGTCGATGGCTCAGAACACGACCTACGGCATCGAGGCGGGCGAGACGATGTCGAACTACTCGGCCGATGGCAACTTCCAGGTCGGCTCGACCTTCAAGGTCTTCACCCTGCTCCAGTGGTTCAAGGAGGGCCACTCCGCCTACGAGACGGTCGGTTCGGCGAACACCTTCTACCCGAACGGCGCCTTCAAGTGCGACGGCCGCTCCATCACGACCGAGGGCTACCAGGTCAACGACCTCGCGGGTAAGACCGGCACCATGAACGTCGTGCGCGCCACCGGCCAGTCCGTCAACCAGGCCTTCGTGAACATGGCGTCCCGCGTCGACTTCTGCTCGATCTTCGACACGGCCTACGACTTGGGCATCACCGAGGACGGCGAGGTTCCCTCCCCCTACCCGGCCAACATCCTCGGCTCCGTGTCCGCCTCACCGCTCCAGATGGCGTCCGTGTTCGCGGCGATCGCAAACTCCGGCCAGCAGTGCACGCCGCAGTCCATCGAGTCCGTGACTGACCGCGACGAGAACGTCCTCAAGGAGTTTTCCGCGGACTGCAAGGAGGTCATCTCCCCCGACGTCGCCAACAAGACAGCGGCCCTGCTGACCGCGTCCGCCGGCCAGTACTACACATCCACGCGCCTGGGCGACGGGCGCCCCTTCGCCGCGAAGTCGGGCACCACCGACGGCCACGCCAACACGTGGCTGACGGGCTTCACCCCCTCCATCGTGACCTCCGCGTGGGTGGGCCACGGCGAGAATTCCTCTCAGGAAGTCGGCGCCGTGACCATCAACGGGCACTACTACGGTGAGATTTACGGTGAAACCTTCGTCGGCCAGAACATCTGGGCGCCTTACATGACGCAGGTCCTGGCGGGCACCCCCGTCGAGGCCGTCTCGAACGCAAACATCGGGGCGAGCACTCCGCGCACCTCGACTCCTACGCCGTCTCCCACCAGCAGCGGGCACTGACATGACGTCGACGCTCATGGAGGCCGCGCCCTCGTCCCGCCGACCAGGCCGTGGCCTCCTGCGCACTGCGGGCGCGCTGGTCGGGGGGCTGGGGCTCGCCGGGGTCGCTGCGGGCGGGGCCGCGCTGGCCTGGGGATCGATTGAGCGCACGATGCCGGTGCTGCGGCGCTACCAGGTTCCGGTTCGCGCTCGCGTTCCCGAGGTGACGATCCTCCAGATCGCGGATCTGCACCTGTTCGCGGGGCAGGAGTTTCTGCTCCGTTTTCTCTCCGATGTCGCTTCCTCCGAGCGTTTCGACATGGTCGTAGCCACGGGGGATAATTTCGGCTCGACCGAGGCCCTCGACATGGTGATGGACGCCTATCGGCCCTTCCTGTCGTATCCGGGCGCGTTCGTTCTGGGTTCGAACGACTACTACTCTCCGATCCCCAAGCGCTGGAGCCGCTACCTGTCGCGCTCCAAGCCGCACCCCGCTCGCGTCGTTCCCGACCTGCCGTACCTGCCGATGGTGCGCGAGTTGGTTCGCGCCGGGTGGCTGGATCTGTCAAATGCCGCCGGGACCCTCGCCGTTCCCGGCGGGACGGTGTCACTGCTGGGGACCGACGACGCGCACATTCACCGCGACCGCTTGGGCACCCCGGCCTCATCGTGGGGGCAGGCCGACGTCTTGCATCTGGGCGTCACGCACGCGCCTTACACGCGCGTCGTGTCCGCGCTCGCCTCGGCTGGCTCGGACCTGATCCTGGCGGGCCATACGCACGGCGGTCAGATCGGCATCCCGGGCGGCGGTGCGATCATCACGAACTGCGACATCGCGCGCCGCTATGCGAAGGGTTTGAATCGCTGGGAGGCCCCCGACGGCTCCCAGTCTTGGTTGCATGTATCCGCCGGCCTGGGCACGTCCCCCTACGCGAAGATTCGTATAGCAACGCGCCCCGAGGCATCGATCATTCACGTCCACCCGGCGTAGCCAGCACCCACACGCCCTGGTTATTGCGGCGTGGCCCACACTTCGGCGGGTCGGTTCGTCTCGGTTTGGGATTATCGGCGAGGTAAGGCTATACTCGAACGGCACCGGGGTGTGGCGCAGCTTGGTAGCGCGCTTCGTTCGGGACGAAGAGGCCGTGGGTTCAAATCCCGCCACCCCGACGGTGAGTCGCCGGGACCGTTTGGTCCCGGCGACTTTTGTTATACCGGGCCGGGGCGCTTCTCGGCGGGCCGGGGCGCTTCTCGGCGGGCCGGGGCGCTTCTCGGCGGGCCGGGTGCCGGTGGCGAGGGCGTGCCGGTGCTGCGAGCGCAC
>NZ_ALIY01000142.1:0-5594 GCF_000283035.1 Actinomyces sp. ICM58 | reverse complement strand
AGGACAGACGCTCGTGCTCACCTCAGACGGTGGGAACGCCGTTGGCGTCCGCCGCATAGATCCACTTGCCCATGAAGGACATGATCATGCAGGCAATGAGGAACGCCGAGTAGCCGAGCATGACCAGCAGCACGAGGAGGAAGAGGACGGTGGACTCGGAGGCGGCAGCGGCCATGTAAATGATGTTGAGGACGATGGAGGCGACGACCTTGATGATGCCCATCTGCTTGTGGCCAAGGTAGAAGTCGCCGGCGCCGAAGCCGCCGAGGAAGAAGTTGAGAAGACCCACGGTCGTGCGGGACTTGCCCTGGACGGGGGCGTTGAAGCCGGGCTGGCCGTAACCGGGCTGGCCGGCGGGCTGCTGGCCGTAGGGCTGCTGGCCGTAGGGCTGCTGAGGAGCGGACATGATGTCTCCTATTGTCGATGGAATCCCAGAAAGGGGTTTTCTGAAAACACGGTCAGACTAGCGGACCTTCGGCTTTTGTACAACATACTTGCATTTTTATGCCCCACATCACATATTTCACCGCTGAGAACGCACATTGTATGTAACCTTCCCTACACTGACAGGGTGTTCACAAATCCAACGGCCGAGGCCTCGAAGGTACTCCTCCACGACCTTCCCCGCTGGTTCGCATCCAATAAGCGCGACCTGCCGATGCGACACGACGACGTGTCCGATTGGGGAACCCTCGTCTTCGAGATCATGAGTCAGCAGACGCCAGTCACCCGCGTCCAGCCGATCTGGCTCGAATGGATGCGCAGATGGCCCGCGCCCGCCGACCTGGCCGCCGCATCCTCCGCAGACATCCTTGTGGCCTGGGCAAACCTGGGCTATCCGTCGCGAGCGCTGCGCCTCAAAAACTGTGCGGGCACCATCGTCGAGAAACACGACGGCCAGGTGCCCCTTACTATGAAGGAACTCACCCTCCTCCCGGGCGTCGGCACCTACACCGCCAGCGCACTCCTCGCGTTCCGGCACGGAATCCGAGTCCCCGTCCTCGACACGAACGTTCGCCGCGTGCTGGTCAGATTTCTGGACGGACGCGAGTTCCCACCCCACTCGACCCCCTCCAAGGCGGAGACGGCGCGCGCCGACGCGCTCCTGCCCGAAGACGGAGCACACGCGGCAGAGGTGAGCATGGCGCTCATGGAATTCGGCGCCCTCGTGTGTACCCAGCTCTCTCCCCACTGCGAAGAATGCCTCATGCGCGCGCAATGCGCGTGGGCGGCGGCCGGCTTCCCGAAGGACGAGAAGCGTCCCACGCCTCAGCCCTACGCCGGAACCGACCGCCAGGCGCGAGGCCGCATCATGAAGGCCCTGCGCGCGGCACACTTCGAAGGCGCCGAGGGCCTGACCAAACGCCGCGTCCTCGACGCAGCACGCCTGGACGGTGGCGACCGCTACCAGCCGACCCGCGTCTACCGTGCCCTACTCAAAGAGGGAATGATCGCCTACGACGAGGACACGAGGCGCGTGACACTGCCCCGCTGACCCGGGGACGAGGCCGGGGCCCAACAGAGGCGCCCTGACCCGTGAGCGCGCCCGGACCTCGGCGCTGAGCTAGTACCTGATCGCGTCGATGGGCTTGATGCGCACGGCGGCGAGCGCGGGGATGATGCCGCATAGGGCGCCGATGCTGGAGGAGATGGCGACGCCGGCGATGGCGGCTCCGGCTGGGAAGGCAGGTGTGTCACTCAGCGCGATCCCCATGGTTTCGAGCGGCAGGAAGCGCACGACGACGACCGCGATGCCCACGCCGATGACTCCGGCGGCGAAGGTGGCGACCACGGATTCCATGAAGACAGCGAAGAAGACGCGCTTAGCGGATGCGCCGACGGCCCGGCGGATACCGATTTCACGCACGCGCTGACGCACGGTGACGATCGCAACGTTGAGCAGGCCCAGGGCGCCCAGGAACACGATGATGCCGCCGATGATCATGATGACGCGGGAGATGGTGCCCAGCTGTTCCTCGCCGATGTCCTCGTGTTCGCCACCTGTGACGGTGACGCGCCAGCCGTCGCCGAGGATGGAGGCCAGGGCCCGAGGTAGGACGCTGCGCGCCTGGTCGGCATCGTCGGGGCCCACCCACGCGATCATGGAGGGCGCTCCCATCTGGGGCAGCGTGGCGCGCGCGGCGTCGTAGTGCACGTACATGGTGGGCATATCGAAGCGGCTGGAGCTCTTGGTGACGCCGACGACGCGCACGGCGGTCCCATCGGTGGTGTGCAGGACGATGGGGACCTGGTCGATGGGGGCGCGTCCGAGCTGGTTCCACAGGACTTCGGAGATGACGACGGGGGTCAGACGTTGCTCGGCGTCGCTGGGCGCGACCCACCGGCCAGCGAGCATGCGGGTGCGGAAGATGACCTGGTAGGCGGGGTCGACGGCCTGGATGGTGACGTCGTTCAACATGTCGTCGGTGCCAACGACCGGGTAGCCACGGAATTGACCGCTGCTCCGCGCCTGGCGGACCTCGGTGATTTCGCCGCCGCTGCTGGACAGACGCGACCAGTAGCGGATGTCGTGACGATTGGCCAGCGTCGCCATGGCCTCGCCGACGGGGTCGGCCTCGTCGGGGCGCGCCACGCTCGACGAGGCCGGGGCACCCCCGGCGCCGGAGGCCTGGGTTGGCCCGGCCTCGGAGGGCGTCCCCTGGCTCGCGGCGGAGTTTTCGGGGGCGAGGCGCAGCGTGACGGAGCGCCCCTCGTAGAGCTCGGCCATTTCGCGGGAGGACTGAAGGATCAGGTCGCCCAGGGCGATGACGACCGTCATGGCGGCTACAGCGGCGACGACGCCGACGAGGGAGAGGACGACGCGGGCCTTCTGCACCTTGACCTCACCCCACGCCTCGATGAGGGCGCCCAGGATCTGGCTGATGGCGTTCACTGGTTCCCCTCCTCGTGCGGGGTCGGCGGCGCCGGGACCGGCGCGTTTTCCGGTTCGTCTTGGGCGGGCGGTGCCGGGGGCTCCGTCACGACCGGTTCCCCACCCACGTGCTCGGCCACGGCCTCGTCGCCCGCCTGCTCACCCCCGGCCTCGTCGCCCGAGCGCCCGGACTCCGCGCGCTGCGCGAGAGCGGAGGGGTCCCCGACCTCGTGCAGGACGCCGTCGTAGAGTTCGTAGGCGCGCGAGGCACGGGCGGCGACACCCATATCGTGGGTGATGACGATGAGCGCCGAGTTGGATTCGCGGGCGACCTCCTCCAGGAGCGCCATGACGACGCGCCCCGTGTCCGGGTCGAGGGCGCCCGTCGGCTCGTCGGCGAGGATGACGCGCGGGCGGCGCACGAGCGCGCGCGCGATCGCGATACGCTGCTGCTCGCCGCCGCTCATCTCGCCCGGATAGGAGTCCGCGCGATCCGCCAGTCCCACACGCTCGAGCATGTCGAGGGCGATGGATCGCCTGCGCAGCAGCTGCGTGCCGGCGGCGTACAGGAGGGGGACCTCAACGTTTTCGGCGGCCGTCCGGGCGGCGAAAATATTGAATTGCTGGAAGACGAAGCCGAAGTCTTCTCCGCGCATACGAGCGCGGCGCCCTTCGCCCAGGCGCGTCGTGTCGACGCCGTCCAGCTCATAGCTGCCCGACGTGGGCGTATCCAGCAGGCCGATGATGTTGAGCATCGTGGACTTGCCCGTGCCCGATCGGCCCACGATCGACACGTGCTCGCCCGCCGCGACGTCCAGGTTGACGCCGCGCAGAATGTGCAAGTCCTCCCCGTCAGGCAGGGTCACCGTGCGGGTCACGTCCCGCAGGCACACGAGACTCATCGCGCCGACCCGTCGCCAGAGTCGCCGGTATCCATCGAGCCGCCGGGGCCCACGCCGTAGGGGCCGGTGGGATCC
Source organism: Actinomyces sp. ICM58 (assembly GCF_000283035.1). Lineage (NCBI taxonomy): Bacteria > Bacillati > Actinomycetota > Actinomycetes > Actinomycetales > Actinomycetaceae > Actinomyces > Actinomyces sp. ICM58. Next base: position 1,745 of record NZ_ALIY01000142.1, on the reverse strand, counting down.
TGATTGTCCTTCGTCGAGGCCGGGGTGAACTCGAGGATCTCCTCGCCCTCTGTCAGACCTTCCTTGATCTCGACCATCTTTCCGTCGGTGAGGCCAAGAGTGACCGAGCGTTTCTCCGGGTTAGCAGGGTCGGAGGTGGGCAGGTAGACGATGCCCGACTGGTAGCGTCCCTCGACTGCGGAGACCGGTACGGCAAGGACGCCCGTGGCCGAGCCCGTCGTCATCTCGAGGGTAACCTGCAGGCCGGTGAACACGGTCTGATCAGACGGGATCGCGCAGCGTGCCTTCAGGTCGGTGGACCCGGACGTGGAGGAGTTGGCGTTCCCCGCGTTTTTCGGGTCCTGCGTCTTGCCGCTCGGGGTCACGAGCTTGACGCCCGTACACTCGAAGGGCGCCGGGCCATTCTTGATGGTGACGGTCGCCGTCGACGGGGCCTCCTGGAGGCGGTACATCTGGTCTGCACTCAGGGGCGCGATGGCCGAGAAGGTCGAGGGGGACACCGAGGCGACCGTGTCTCCGATCGCGAACTGTTGGCCCACAAGAACACCCGTCGACAGGGTGCCATCCCCGGGGGCCACGACCGTCTCGAACTTGTAGGTCGGCTCCGCGGTCTCCACGCTCACGTTGCCTTCCTCGTCGGTCACCTGCCGCGTTTCGCCCGGAATCTCCTTGCGGATCTGGAGGAGGGCGTCACCCTTGGAGACCTTGTCGCCGTCGTTGGCGAAGGTGCGCACAACGATTCCGTCGAGCGTCGCGCGAGCGTTAACCGGCTCGTCGGCCTGGATGGTGCCCGTCAGGGTCACCGTGTTGGTGATGTCCGAACGCCCGACGGGGATTGTCATCTGCCCGAAGGAGCCGCCCGGCTCCATGCCATCGTTAGTCTGCTCCTCCTGCGCGGCCGGGAAGAATGCGAACTTCACGAGGGAAACCGCGATGACGACCCACGCGAGGACTTTCACGATGTCGAGCACCTGCGCGGTGCGGGTCTTGTGTGCCACGTGCGTCTCCTTCGATGAGCGTTGATCGCCCCATTGTAAGGTCCGTCTCACAGACGAAGCAATGGTTGACACTCATTCTCAGGGTTCGCTCAGGGAGCGCGCGAGCACGCGGACTCGCTCTTACCTACGATGGGAGCCAATCGACCGAAAGGACCCCATGATCCGCCGCGCTACCCCCGCAGACGCCGAGGCGCTGTCCGCCCTCTCCCGCGAGTGCTTCACGCAGACCTTCGCGCACCTGTATGCGCCCGGAGACCTGTCAGCCTTCCTCGACGAGGCCTACGCGCCCGACGTCCTACGCGCCGAACTCGCAGACCCCGAGCGCGCCACCTGGCTGCTGTTCGACGACGCTGCCCAGGCCTCGTTCCCCGAGAGCCCCATCGGCTACGTCACCGCCTGCCCCGCACTCCTGCCCCACCCCGACGTGGCGCCCGGCGACGGGGAAATTCAGCGCCTTTACATCCTGCAGGGACACCAGGGCTGTGGCCGCGGGACCCTCCTCCTCAAGACGGCGCTCGAGTGGCTCGAGCGCGACGGCCCGCGCACCCTGTGGATCGGCGTGTGGAGCGAAAACTACGGGGCGCAGCGCTTCTATGCGCGGCACGGATTCGAGGTCGTCGGCGAGTATTCCTTCATGGTCGGCGACCACGCGGACCGCGAGTTCATTACCCGCCGCCCGGCGGCAGCCTAGCGCCCGGTGCGGCGGCCGCGGAAGACCACCCGCGCGGAACAAGCGACGCTGCCCAC
>NZ_ALIY01000141.1:0-3222 GCF_000283035.1 Actinomyces sp. ICM58 | reverse complement strand
TGCCCCGGGCCCGCCCCCTTGCGCACGCGTGGTGTGTGCACGTCGTTGGTTGAGACTGCTGTGTCCGGGTACCGGCCCCTCGCGTGCGGGCGGTGTGCGTCGCCGCCGCTTACACGGGGCGGCTTGAACGTACCGGCCCCTCGCGTGCGGGCGGTGTAGGCGGGTGTCGGGTGCCTGGGGTTCACCCCTCGCGTGCGCGCGGCACGTGAAGCACATCGTCGCGACGGCCTGCGCAGCCGGGTTCACCCCTCGCATGTGCGCGGCACGTCCTAGCTCGATCCCACGGAAGCGCCGCCCGCTTGTCTATGTGTTCGCTTTCTGTCGTGGGCTTCGCGGCGCCTGTGTCCGCGCTGTCGGCATTGCGCCGCCCGTTCCTGTAGGATGAGGCAGGTCTGGAGGGCTGTCTGAGTGGCCGAAAGAGACGGTCTTGAAAACCGTTGTGTCAGCAATGGCACCGGGGGTTCGAATCCCTCGCCCTCCGCCGAGCCGACCGCCTCTTGGGCGCTTGCGGCGGGTGCGGTTCGCGCTCGCGGCGAAAATAGCCTAGAGTAGTCGGCACTGGAGACGTCGCATAGTCCGGTCGAGTGCGCCTCCCTGCTAAGGAGGTAGGGGTGCATAGCCCCTCGCGGGTTCAAATCCCGCCGTCTCCGCTCCCAGCCCCGGGATTCCACTGGAATCCCGGGGCTTCGTGCGTGCCCGTGCCGCCTGCGCGTGTCCGGGCGCCCGGGTCCGTCCGCGTTTGTGGGGTTAAGGGACAAAACGTGTTGGTTGTGTGGCGACTTATCGGCTTGCTGGTAAGGAAAAGTCTGTGTTGAAGGCGGTTGGTTCATCGAGGGGCGTGAATGCCTCCACGTGCCTGATGTGCGGGCGAACAATTGGCCGGGTACGGACACTCAGTGTCAGGGGCGCAGTTCGCCGAGGCTCGCTAATTGCCCGCGCTCCTCACCGCGCACGTGGGCCCGCTAATGCGAGCGTGGGCCCGATGACATGCACGTGGGCAGCGCCGCCCACGCGCATGTCCAGAGGTTTACGTGCACACCAAGAGGCTGACATGCAGGTTCAGGGGCCTACGTGCGAACAACACACCATGTCGGAGACAGTTTTGCCCAAAACGTAGACCACCTCGCCCACGAGACCCCATTGTCGGCGTTTGTCGCCGAGGTGGTCTGCACTTTGGGCGCCACGCCGCCCCAAACCGCGACCTCACCACCCCGAACCTCGACCTCACCGCCACCAAACGGGGGGAATTGCACCAATAGAGCCACGACACGCCGGCGACACGCCGTGGTGAGGCTTCTAGTGGTGCAAAACCCCCCATCGTCAAAGATGCGACGCTCTCCGGAAGGGTCAGAGAGCGCGGGCGAGCGCGGGCGCGGCCTGCTTTCCAATGAAACCGCCACCAAACGGGGGAATTGCGCTGTGAGAGGCGCACGGTCGAGCTCGGCCCACGTCGAGGGCGCCACCAAACGGGGGGAATTGCACCAATAGAGCCACGACACGCCGGCGACACGCCGTGGTGAGGCTTCTAATGGTGCAAAACCCCCATCATTACCCCTGGCGTCATGCTCCCCAACTGCTGCAGGACTGTCCGGCCAGGCGCTGGCTCAATGCGCTGGCCGGTCACCTCCAGTCCAAGGCCATCCAGGCGCGTGAACGCGCTCAAATCAGGATGATCAAAGGTGGAATAAGGCGTGTCGCGGTCTTTCAGATGGACGGTGTAGGAATCTCCATCATCGAAAGACCTCAACCCCTACACAATCGCGATACGCCGAACCCCGCCCAACACCCCAACACCTCCTACACCCTCACATGCGAAGAGCCGGTGATGTGCCTGCCTGGGTCCTGCGGCGCCCTCTTTCCGTGCGAGGCTGGGCAACATCGGCAAGCCTGCGTTCCATCGGCGGGCCGCCACCAGTCCACCGGCAGGGCGCCAGTCCCTGGGCGGGCTGTCACCAGTCCACCGGCAGGGCGCCAGTCCCTGGGCGGGCCGTCACCAGTCCCCCGGCAGGGCGCCAGTCCCTGGGCGGGCCGCCACCAGGCCGTCAGTAGATCGTCACGTAGGTCCCCGATGGGATCGTGTCGTGCAGCCACTTGGCGTCCTCGTAGCGCAGGCGCACGCACCCGTGGGAGACGTGGCCGCCGAGTGTCCCGTCTTTCACCGTGTAGCTTCCCTCGTAGTAGAGGACGGAGTGGAAGAGGTAGTCGCCGTAGAACTGGGTCCACCAGTACGCCGTGTACCCGTGCCCGAAAGAGGAGCCTCGGTTCTTGATGGTGAAGGTGCCGGTGGCCGTGGGGGTCGATGCCTTGCCGACGGAGCACGGCATGTCCGTGAGCGGCTGCCAGGTGCCCTCCGCCCAGTAGAAGGTCATGCAGTGCGGGGCGCCGGTGTCCACGACGACCAGGTAGTTGGTGGGGCTGTAGAGGGTCTTCGCGTAGTTCCAGTCGGCTTCGAAGTCGGCGCGGCCAGACACCCAGAAGCCCTTCCAGCGGTCGAAGTAGTTCCATGCGCCGCCGACTGCGGCCCAGCCGGTGGCCATGGCGCCGCCGGCGTTCGGGTTCAGGTAGTACCAGCTCGATCCCTCCTGAATCCACCCGGTGCCCATCGCGCCCGAGGGGTGCAGGTAGTACCAGGTGCCGGAGTCGTTGAGCCACCCGGTGCGCATGGCGCCGCTGCCGTCCGCGTAATACCAGGATCCGTCGGCGATGAACCATCCGGTGGCCATGGCGCCGCTGCCCGTCAGGTAGTACCAGGCTCCCTCACGCACCCAGGTCGAGGACTTCATCGCCCCGGAGGCGTCCATGTAGTACCAGGTGTTGTTGTCCTTGGCCCAGCCGGTGGCCATGGCGCCGCCTCGCGTGGGGTCGAGGTAGTACCAGGCGCCCCCGGAGAGGCGCCATCCGGTGGCCATGGAGCCGTCGCCGTCGAGGTAGTACCAGGCGGCGCCGTCGTGGTACCAGCCGGTGCGCACGCCGTCTTCGGTGGAGGCGTACCAGGTGCCCTCTGGGCTGCGGTACCAGCCCACCGGCACGTATCCGTCGTCGGTGAAGGCGTATCGCGTGGCTCCCACCGCGTGGACGCCGCCCTTGAGCCAGGTGCCGTCGGAGAACTCGTAGCGCCATCCGGCCGCCTGGCGTACCCAGTGGCCGGTGACGGGCGGCGCAGGCTCGGTTGGGGTGGCGCTCGGCTCGGGAGTCGGGGTGGGGGAGGGCGTGGCGGGTGCG
>NZ_ALIY01000140.1:0-3240 GCF_000283035.1 Actinomyces sp. ICM58 | reverse complement strand
CTGCTGATCCTCGCCGGCGCGGGCTCCGGCAAGACGCGCGTGCTCACGCACCGCATCGCCTACCTGCTGGCCACGGGCCGCGCGCGGGCTGGGGAGATTCTGGCGATCACCTTCACGAACAAGGCAGCCGCCGAGATGCGCGAGCGCGCGGGCGCCCTCGTGGGGGACGACGCACGCCGCATGTGGGTGTCGACCTTCCACTCGGCGTGCGTGCGCCTGCTGCGCTACGAGCACGAGGCGGCGGGCCTGTCCTCGTCGTTCACGATCTACGACGCGCAGGATTCCCAGCGTCTCATCCAGATGGTCCTCAAAGCCCAGGACGTGGACATTAAGCGCTTCACCCCAAAGATGGTTGCGGCGCGCATTTCGGACGCGAAGAACGAGCTGATCGGCCCGAAGCGTTACGCCGAGACGGCTGGCAAAGACCCCGTCTCTCGCATCGTCGCGGACGCCTACGTCGAGTACGACAAGCGCATGCGCGCCTCGAACGCGCTGGACTTCGACGACCTCATCATGCGCACGGTCGACCTGCTGCGCGACAACCCGCTGATCGCCGAGCACTACCACCGGCGCTTCCGCCACATCCTGGTCGACGAGTACCAGGACACGAACCATGCGCAGTACGTCCTCGTGCGCGCCCTCGTGGGGGATGGGTCCGATGGGGTCACGCCCGCCGAGCTGACAGTCGTGGGCGACTCCGACCAGTCGATTTACGCCTTCCGAGGCGCCACGATCCGCAACATCGAGGAGTTTGAGCGCGACTTCACGGGCGCGCGCACGATCCTGCTCGAGCAGAACTACCGCTCCACGCAGAACATTCTGTCGGCCGCGAACGCGGTCATCGCCCGCAACACGGGACGCCGCGCGAAGAACCTGTGGACCGCCTCGGGCGACGGCGCGCTCATCACCCTGGACGCCGCCGATTCCGAGCACGACGAGGCCCGCTTCGTCGTCGGCGAGATCGACCGCCTCGCGGACTCGGGCGTCGACTGGGGCGACATCGCTGTCTTCTATCGCACGAACGCGCAGTCCCGCGCGCTGGAGGAGCTCCTCGTGCGTCTGGGCATCCCGTACCGCGTCGTCGGCGGCACGCGCTTCTACGAGCGCCGCGAAATCAAGGATGCACTGGCCTACCTGCAGGTCATCTCCAACCCCGACGACACGGTCGCGGCCCGCCGTGTCCTCAACGTCCCCAAGCGCGGTATCGGCGCGAAGGCCGAAGAAGCCATCGCCGCGCACGCCGCCCGCCACGGCATCTCGTTTGGCGCTGCCCTGCGCCACCTGTGGCTGCGCGCAGGCTGCCCCGCCGGTGAGGGTGAGGGAATCGACGTCGACGCGCTGGCCCGTTCCGCTTCCACGGACGAGGCCTCGGCCGATTCTTCCGTTTCCGTTTCCTCGGGCGGTGCGGCGGGGGAGAACCCGGGTGCTCGCGACGGTGCAGATGCGAGCGCGGCTGCGGATTCGAGCGCGGCCGCGGCCCCGGCCTCGTCCCCCGTCCCCTCCGAGAGCGCGCCCGAGGTCCTGGGCATCACCGCCCGCGCCGCGAAGTCTGCGGCCGCCTTCTGGGGGCTCATCGAGACGCTGCGAGCCGCCGAAGCGCGCGGCGCATCCCAGGCCGACATCCTCGAGGAGGTCCTGGACCGCACCGGCTACCTGGCGGAGCTGCGCCGCAGCGAGGATCCGCAGGATGCCTCGCGCGTGGAAAACCTGGCGGAACTGCACTCGGTCGCCGGGGCCTTCGCGGCCGATGCGCCCGGCGGGACCCTCGCGGACTTCCTCGAGCGCGTCGCCCTCGTCGCCGACTCGGACCAGGTGCCCGCCGAAGGCGAGCGCGGCGGACAGGTCACCCTCATGACCGTCCACACCGCGAAGGGTCTCGAATTCCCGGCGGTTTTCGTGACCGGCATGGAGGACGGCACCTTCCCGCACCAGCGCAGCCTCGGGGATGAGAGCGAGCTGGAGGAGGAACGCCGCCTGGCGTATGTGGCGATCACGCGTGCGCGCGAACGCCTCTACCTGACGCGCGCGGCGGTGCGCAGCGCCTGGGGGACGCCGCAAGAGATGCCGCCCTCGCGCTTCCTCGACGACATCCCCGCCGAGCTCCTCGACGTGCGCCGCGCGGCCACATCCGGGGAGCGTATGCGCGCCTCCTACGGGGGTTCGTATGGTTCCGGTTCCTATGGTTCCGGGGCCTATGGGCGCTCCCGTCGCTCCGAGGGGCGCGACCCGTGGGGTGAGCGCGACGCCGGTGCCTTCGGGTCGGGGCGCGGTGGCGCGCCCGCGCAGACGGCCGGCGCACGCACAGTGACCCGGATGGGCGTGACTCCCGCAGCCAAGCCCGCCGAGGAGAAGCCGGTGCTCTCGCTCAAGGTCGGGGACCGCGTCAAGCACGCGACCCTGGGTGCGGGCACCGTCACCGGCGTCGAGGGGGAGGGGCCGCGCACCGTGGCTCGCATCCGCTTCGGCATGGCCGAGAAGCGTCTCCTCGTGCGCATGGCCCCGATGGAGAAGATTTCGTAGGTCGGGCTTCCCGGCGCTGCTCGGTCTGCTTGTGGCCCCGCTGTGTGCCGGGCGGCGCCGTGGTCTGGCTCTGTGGTCCTGACGGGTTTGCTGCATGTAGCCCAGTTGTGGCTGTCAATCAGCAATTTCGCACGTAATTCCCCTGCGATTAGTTCACATTTTGAATTCATGTCGTTGGAATTGCAACGTTTTCGGGGAGTCTCGAAAAATGACCGAGGGAAATTACGTGCGAAATTTGTCTGGGCCCGGTCCGCTGTGTCCCGGGCGGCGGTCTGGCTCTGTGGTCCTGACGGGTTTGCTGCATGTAGCCCAGTTGTGGCTGTCAATCAGCAATTTCGCACGTAATTCGGCTCTTCGCATGTAAGGGTGTGGGAGGTGTCGGAGTGGGCCGGGGTGCAGGTGGTGGCGTGGGCGGCGTGCCCGTCCTGCCACCAGTAGGGCCCAGCTGCGCATGGAGGGGTGTGGCGGTGAGTGGTTCGGTGGGCCAGTTCCGCGTTTGTTCTTGTGTGTTGGGGCACTGCACCCGATCCGTAGGCAATGCACCTCTTCTGTTCGGGTGCACCGCCACGTAACGGGTGCAGTGCCCCCGTGCTTGTGGCGGTTGTGGCGGCTGTCGGGGTTGTGGGGGTCTTCTGGGCTTGCGTTGTCTCCTGCTGGGGGCACTTCGTGGTGCCTTTGTGGCGTCTCATGTTCTGGTTCCTCAGAAATGTCGCATGCAAT
>NZ_ALIY01000139.1:0-7787 GCF_000283035.1 Actinomyces sp. ICM58 | reverse complement strand
CTCGCCCCCTGCGGCGCCCCGGAGCCACGCCCCGGCCTCGTGCTGTCTCCCCTCCCCGAACGAATGGAACCGACCATGACCCGCCCCACCCGCGTCCTGATGGTGTGCACCGGCAACATCTGCCGCTCCACGATGGCCCACGCGATCCTCGACCAGGCTGCCGCGCGCGCCGGCGTGGACGTCGTCGTCGATAGCGCCGGCGTCTCCGACGAGGAGGCCGGCAACCCCATCGACCGCCGTGCCGCCCGCGTCCTGCGCGACGCCGGGTACGCCGTGCCCGACCATCGCGCGCGCCAGATCCGCCCCGGCGAGCTAGGGGAGTGGGACCTGATCCTCGCCATGACCTCGCGACACCTCGGCGTGCTCCAGCGGCTCGCTCAACGTGCGGGCGTCGACTACGAGGGTGCGCCGGCGTCCGCTTCCGATCTGCGCTCCGTCGACGCCCCGCGCATCTGCCTGTACCGCGACCTCGACCCCGAGGGCAGCGGCGACGTGCCCGACCCGTGGTACGGCGGCCACCAGGACTTCCTCGACACCCTCGACGTCATCGAGCGGGTCACGCCGCAGATCCTGCAGCTTCTCAGCTGACCGGTACGGCGTGCTGACTGGCCTGCGCGTTGTGCTGACTGATTTCTGGATAGCATCTTCAATTTCGCATGCAATTCCCTGGCATGGTCTTTTTAGGACCTCGCGAAAACCGCATGATTTCAACGATCTGATTTCAAACATTGAAAGAGTTGCGGGGGAATTGCATGCGAAATTAGCGTTGAAGGTGATAACTGGGCAGGTATCCGCTCAGGATGTCGAGGAAGCCAGCGTTCTTCACGGTGGCGTGTGCGTCTTCTAGTCCGGTTTCAGGGACGAGGCGACGGAGGGCTGCCACCGATATCGGGACCTCCCGCGCAAAGTCGCCATTCATGACGTCATCGTAGGTGAATCGAAGGACGACGTATCCGCGCCGGAGGAGTTCTCGATCCCGCTTGAGGTCCTTCTCGCGCTGCTCTTTCGAGGAATGGAAAGCCCAGCCGTCCACCTCGATGACAATGAAGTCAAGGATGATCATATCGACCTCGCCGACTCCCTCGATCCAGACTCCGACCTGCGGTGTCAGCCCCATGTCGATGAGTTGCAATCGGGCGACCGTCTCGAGGATCGATCGGGCGCGCTCCGACGACAGGGAGAGTGCCTCTCTGAGGTGAGGAAGCCGGCTGCCAGTTGGAGGGATAGCAAGTGTTGAGACGTCGTAGAGGCCACGGTTGCGCGCGGCATCGAGCATTGGGAGTGACACCTTGAGTGGCATACAGACGAGCACTCGCTCCAACACCGTCCCGATGCTGGCTACGTGCGTGCGTTCTTCTTCTTTGCTGAGGACCGGCTCCCAGTGGATGCACACATCGTCGAAGCGGCGGAGCTTTGAGTAGTGCATTCCGCGGCTGTGTCTGACCGACAAATGAGTCTGCGGTGGGAGTTCCCCAGTGGCAACCGGTAGGTCATAGAATTTCGCAGCGCTCACACACGAGAGGCAAGCGTTGTATACGAAAGCACGTACCTGATCTAACGTGAATCTGGTGTGATCGTAGATCCAGCCCCGGTAGTGACTGATGCCTGTTGGCAGCATTGAGGGAGTGAGCTCTGCGTGGTGCAGATTCGATAGTTTCGTGATTCCGTGGCGTTTACGTAGCTCTTCGTTGAGGTCCATGGATTGATTGTGCTACTTCGTGACGCTTCGTGTGAGCTGTTTGAAAAATCTGTGGATAACTCAGGGATTTCGCATGCAATTCCCCGGCGCGGTCTCTTTTGGACCTCGCGAAAACCGCATGATTTCAACGATCCGATTTCAAACATTGAAAGAGTTGTGGGGGAATTGCATGCGACATTGTTGGGTAACTGAGGGTGTGGGGGCCTGCGCGAGGCCTGGGTTGGGTTATGGAGCCTGGGGTGCGAGGCCTGGGTTGGGTACGAGGCCTGGGTTGGGTTATGGAGCCTGGGGTGGCCTGGGGTGGCCTGGGGCGTGTGGTTCGAGAGCGGCGCGTTGTCAAGCGTGTCTTGCCTACGGAACGAGGTTGTATGTTGCTCGTGTCACGAATTACGGTGAGATTGCTGGCATGTTGGTCCGTAGCTGCACGACCTGCGGTAAGCGGCCATGTGCCACAGTCGATCATGTGCGCACACGACACGAACTAAGGATGCTTATGAACGCACTGAAAAGAGTTGCACGTGGCGAGCGGATGACAATGATCGTCATTGCACTTGTCGCAGCCGTTGCCCTTGTCCTGGGCGTCGGTGGCTTCTTCATGGCGCGGACGTTCCTGACTAGCGTGGACTCTGGAACCACGGCCTCGAAGGCGAGCTCTGATTCCAATGGAGGGATGAGTGGCGACTCCTCGCCCAGCGAGACTTCACAGGCGCCCGACACCGCGCCGCAGTCTGAGGCGGCTGCTCCCACCCCGGAGGCCACGGCCTCGCCCATGCCCCCGTGTGAGGACGGCACCTCTGCGCCCGATGGAACCTGCCTACACCCAGCATCGGTTCAGTGGCTCGATGACCTCCTGCCCGACCCGTCCACCGTTGATCGCAAGGACGCTGACGCGGTGTGTGCCGCCTACGTCATCACCAATCAAACGTGGGACGCGTCGCGTGACCTCACGGACGCGTTCGCGTCCATCCGCGCGAGCGTCTACGAAACGCCCGAGCTGCAGCGTAATCACACGCCGACCCCCGAGCTGGTGAAGGGGCAGGGTGAGTTCCTGCCGCTGGTGCCAAATCACTCCCACACGACTGTCACGATTGAGAACATCGGCGTTGAAGGCAGGGAATCGACCCGCCGCGAAGGTAATGAGTGGGTGAGGCTCGTCAGCTTCACGCGCTCCTACGCGGACGACTCGCACGAGCCGGTCCACGAGCTGGTGTTCCTGACTCTTGTCGAGCAGGAGGACGGCACCTGGGCTGTCGGTAACGCCGAGTGGCACTGATCGGCGCGAGGAGTGTCGACTGGTACGTTGTGCTGCGTTGACTGGCTCCGGGGAGCCTCTTCAATTTCGCATGCAATTCCTTCCCGGGGTCTCTGGCTGACCCTGTAAAAACCGCATGATTTCAACGATCTGATTTCAAATCTTGAAAGAGTCGCAGGGGAATTGCATGCGAAATTGATAGGGGAGTCAGTATGGCCGCCGGATAGAGCGAGCGGCCACCCCGCGAAGGATGGCCGCCCGCGTGCCGTCGCGAGGCCTCGGCCGCCTCAGTCGGGCCGCCTCAGTCGGGCAGGGACGCCCCCGCCTCGGTGAGGAGAGTGCGAATCTGCTCCTCGACGCCCTTCGTGCCGCGTCCGACGGCGACGAGCTGCCCGTCCGCGCCTGCGATGTAGTGCGTGGGCCACGCGGAGGCACCATACGTCTGGAAGTCGATCAGCTCCGGATCCAGCGCGACCGGATACGTGATGCCTAGGCGCGACACCGCGTCGGACACGACCGAGGGTTCGCGCTCGTAGGCCTGCTGGGGCGAGTGGACGCCGATCACGACCAGGCCGTAGTCCTTGTACTTCTCGTAGATGCGTTCAAGCTCGGGGATTTCGCGTTGGCAGTTCGTGCACGAGCTCGACCAGAAGTCCACGAGCGTCACGGTGCCGGTGGGCTGGCCGAGCGCGTTCATCCACTCGGTGGAGGTGAGGGCCGGCAGTGTCCCGCAGTCCTTCCCGGTGCCTCGGGCGCACTGGGCGAAGTCGCCGCGCGCCTCGACCTCCTGCTCGGGGTCGCACGCGCCGGTCTCGCAGGCCTCGTCGTCGCCCGCCTGAAGCGAGGCCGTGTAGTCCGGGATGATCCGCTGGAGTGCCGCGGGGGCGTCGGTCGCGATGCCGAGCGCGAGGGCGATCATGGCGACGCCGGCGGCGATGCGCAGCGGGCGCTGCCGGGCCTTCAGGCTGGCGGCCACGCCAGACCCCGCGAGGGCGACGGCCAGCAGCGGGATCGACACGCCCACCGCGAAGGAGATGGCCAGGCCCACGATGCGCCACGTGAACTGGCCGTTGTTCGAGGCGACGATGACGGACGTGAGGACGGGCCCCGCGCAGGGCACGAAGGCTGCGCCGAGCACGAGCCCGAGGCCGAAGCCCGCGCCATCTCCCGCTGTGCGCGGCGCGATGCGCGCGAAGGGGCGCTCCAGGATTTCCATGACCTTTGGAACGATCATGCCGACGCCGACGGCCGCCAGTAGCACGATGCCGGCCCAGCGGATCGCCGTCTGTGGCAGGTGGAGCAGGCTGAGCAGCGCCGACCCGGCGACGGTGATCAGCATGAACGAGGTGACGAGGCCTGCGACGATCAGCAGGGGTCGGCGCGCGACGCTCGGCGAGTCGTCGGCGGTCTTGCGCGCGGCGACGGCGGGGGTGCCGCCTCCCCCGAGGGAAACGCCCGGCGCGACGCGGAAAAGTCCGGGGTTCACGGTGTTGGTGTCGCCTGAGGACGAGGTCGTGGCGGCGTTCGCGGTCTCCTTTCCGCCGGCGGCGCCGAGGAATAGGACGGGAAGGACGGGCAGGATGCACGGGGAGATGCCCGTGACGAGGCCACCGAGCAGGCCAAGTAAGAGGAACATAGGTTCACCTTACTTGGAAGTGGTTGAAAATGCGCGCGACATGGCGGCTGCGCGACAGGAAGCGCCGACGGTGATGCTTAGATGCAAAAGTCGCACGTAATTCCCTCCCGGGAATTTCAAACTTTGAAATCGGATCGTTGAAATCATGCGGTTTTCGGCCGTGCTCTAAAACTGACCCGGGGGAATTACGTGCGACATTTTTGGGTAACCGGGCGCAGGCTCGCAGGCTCGCAGGCGCGGGGGCGCGGCTCAAGGAAGCGGCGCGATGCCTCGGCGCGGGTCCGGGGGCGCGGGGCCTACAGCGACAGGATTAGGTCCGCCCGGGCCTTCGTGCGCTCCACGAGGGCCATGTTCGCCGCGTCCACCGTGCGCACCCAGTGGGCCGCATCCGCGCGGTCGCGCCCGAAACTCACGTGCCGGTCGATGAGGCGCGACGCCAGCTCCTCAAACGGCGTGTCGATGTAGACGAGCAGGTCGATGAGGCCGCGCACGTCCGCCCATCCGGGCAGCTCCAGCCCCAGGTAGTTGCCCTCCGTGATGACGACGCCGTCGATCTCGATGGGGAGCGAGGCAGCGACGGGTTCGTGCAGGTCGCGCCGGTAGTCGGGGGCCAGCACCATCGCGTCCCCGCGGCGCACGCGCCCCAGCAGCGCCACGTATCCGCCCACGTCGAAGGTGTCGGGTGCGCCCTTGTGGTCGGCCAATCCGCGTGCCGCCAGCAGCGCGTTCGACATGTGGAAGCCGTCCATGGGGGCCAGGCCCGCGACGGGGAGGCCGGCCTCGGGCAGGGCGCGAGCGAGCTCGTCGGCGATCGTCGTCTTTCCGGTCCCGGGTGGGCCGGTCAACCCGAGCACGCGCACGGGGTCACCGAGGCGTGCGCGCCCGGCCATGGCCTCGACGATGCGCCGGGTGATCGACGAGGCCAGGGTGCGTCCGGGGGAGACGGCCGCCTGCGGTCCTGGGTCCTCCCGTTTCGTGCTCACGGCTTGATGACGGGGAGCGTCGACCAGGGGAAGTTGATCCACTTATCGGTGTAGGCCCACACGTAGTCGGGCTCGATGATGGACACCGGCTTCTTGTAGATGACTGCGCTGCGCGCCTCGACGTGCACGGAGGAAGAGCCGTCCAGGGACAGGCCGTGCTCGTCGATGAGGTCCATGACCATCTTGAGGGTCTTGCCGGAGTCGGCGACGTCGTCGACGACGAGGACGCGCTTGCCGTCCATCGCGGAGACATCCATGAGCGGGGGAAGCAGCATGGGCTCGTCGAGGGTTTCGCCGATGCCGGAGTAGAACTCGACGTTCATGGTGCCGATCGCCTTGACGTCCATCGCGTAGGCGATGGCGCCGGCCGGGATGAGGCCGCCGCGCGCGATGGCGACGATCAGGTCCGGCACCCACCCGGAGTCGACGATCTGCTTGGTGAGTTCACGGGACGCGTCGCCGAAGCCCTGCCAGGTGAGGACTTCGCGGTCGGTAGCGGTGCTGGCGTCGGGGCTGGCGGTGGTACCCATGGCTTCCTTCTCTCGGGGGGTGTTGGGATCAAGGGTATCCCCGGGGGGTGTGTGTCTGCTCGCCTTTGGCTGTGTTCGGCCCTGTGACGTGGGCAGACGCACGCCGCGGGCGGCTTTCCGGCCCCGGGAGGCCCTGAGGCTGGACCCGAGGCTGGACCCGAGGCTGGACCCGAGGCTGGGCCTGGCAGGCCCCTCCCCAAAACTCGCAGGTAATTTAACTCGGTCAGTTTTTGAGTACGGCTTAAAACGTTGCAATCCCAATGGCTAGATTTCAAAGTTTGAAAGAGTGGTGGGGGAATTGCATGCGACATTTTTGGGTAACCGGGTGTGTGAGGCCGGATGCGGCGTGGGCGCCGGGCGGCGGTCAGCGGCGAGAGCGGTGGTCAGCGGCGAGAGTGGCGGAGCGCGGCGAGCTCGCGCTCGTAGACGCGACCGGGCGAGGCCGCCTTCCCCCGGTGCTCCCACGTGAGGATCAGCGCGGGGTCGAAAGCACGCGAGCACATCCCGCACGAGGAGACGCGCTGCGGCGCCCGGTAGAGGCGACGCTTGGCCCCGCAGCGCGGGCACGTGCCCACCCAGGGCGCGTCCGGGGCGGGGAGGGAGGAGGACAATCGCGCGGAGTCGGGCGCGCCGAGGGCTCTGGCTGCCCGCTTCCACGCGGCGTCGTGCCCGTGAGCGGGGCCAACGAGGGCGTGGGCTATCTCGTGCAGGATGACGCCCCGGATCGTGTCCGCGTCGTACAGGTCGGTGAGCGGTCCGGACAGGCTGATCGTGCGCGTGGAGTGCGTGCACGCCCCGGCCCGCCGCTTGGCGTGGTCGAAGCGGAAACGCCAGTCGGCCAACCCCGCCGCGTCCATGAGGGAGCGGGCGAGGGCGCGCGCCTCCTCCCGCTTCATCGCGCCCCCGCGAGCACGCCGAGCAGGCCGAGCACGCCGAGCGGGCGCCTCGTAGCGGCTGCGTTAGGTCCGCTCAGGAGTGGGCCGAACAAGAAGACGCGACGCTTGTCCCGCTTCATCGCGCCCCCGCGAGCACGCCGAGCAGGCGCTTCATGGAGACCTTGTTCGGCGTGCCCAGGGTCTGGGCGAACATGGAGACGCGCAGCTCCTCGGCCATCCACCGCGCCTGCGTGAGCGCGGCGGCGCTGCGGGCCTCGTAGGGCCGACGCTCCAGGGCCTGCCGCACGGAGGCGATGTCGGCCTCGGCCTGGTGGATGCGATCCATGTCCTCCAGGTCGCGCCCCAGCGCCCCCGGCGAGGAGGCGGCGCGCTCGATGCGCACGGCCCCGGCGCGCAGGTAGCGGGCCAGGTGTGGCAGCGCGGAGGAGGGAGTGGCGGACACGAAGCCCTCGTAGAGCAGGGTCCGCCCGTGCGCCGCGACGTCGTGCGTCGTCTCCTTGAGCGAGGCCTGGGGGTGGGAGCGCACGGCGGCGTCGGCCTCGGCGCTGGCCTCCAGCGCCCGCACGACGTGGGAGAGGATCTGGTAGACGCGGTCCTCGTGCGCGTCGCGCGCGGCCGCGACGAGGGTTTCGAAGGCCTCGGGGTCGCGCACGTTTGCGGGGGTGCTGAGCTCGTCGACGAGGGAGCGGGCCGAGGCCAGCTGCGCGTCCGCGACCAAGGCGGCCGTGTCCGCGTAGGGGGAGGCCGCCAGCATGAGGGCCTCGCGGCCCGTCCACCGCGTGGTGACGCGG
>NZ_ALIY01000138.1:0-3850 GCF_000283035.1 Actinomyces sp. ICM58 | reverse complement strand
ACTTAAAAGATGCGCTGCGACCACTATGACGCCGGAACCTGCCGGTCCTGCTCCCTCCTCCCCCAGCCCTACGAGCGCCAGCTCGCGGGCAAGGAAGAGGCCGTCGCGGCCGCCCTGGCCACCGTCCCGGGAGCCGGTGATATCACCTGGCTGGCCCCGGCCTCGTCCCCGGAAAAGGGATTTCGCACGAGCGCGAAGCTCGTCGTCGGAGGCACCCGGCGCCGCCCCACGCTCGGAATCCTCGGGCCCGACCGGCGCGGCGTCGACCTGCCCGGCTGCCCCATCCAGCACCCGGCGATCAACCGCGCGACGCCCGGCCTCAAGCGCTTCATCCGCTCCCTGAGCCTCACCCCCTACGACGTTCCCACCAAGCGCGGGGAGCTCAAAAACATCCTCATCACCGTGGGCGAGGGCGAGCGGCTCATGATCCGCTTCGTGCTGCGCACCCGCGAGCGCGTCTCCGACATCCGCGCCGCGCTGCCGCTGCTGGGCGACCTCGTGCCGGCCGCCCACGTCGTCACCGCGAACATTCACCCCACACACGAGGCCATCGTGGAGGGGCCCGACGAGATCATCCTGACGCGCACCCGCACGCTGCCGCTGTCCGTCGAGGGGCTCGAGCTGGGGCCGCGTTCCTTCGCGCAGACCAACGCGCACGTCGCCTCCGCCCTGTACGAGCAGGCCGCGCTGTGGGCCTCACGCCCCTTCGCCGACGGGCGCCTTCCGAGCAGCCTGTGGGACCTGTACTGCGGCGTTGGAGGCTTCGCGCTCGCCTGCGCGCGCGCCGGATTCCCGCGCGTCACCGGCGTCGAGGTGTCCTCCGGGGCGATCTCCTCGGCGATCAGCGCCGCACGCCACGCGGGCCTGTCGCGCAGTGCTGCCACCTTCATCGCTGACGACGCGACCTCGTGGGCGCGCGCCCAGTCCGCGGCGGACGTGCCCGACGTGATCGTCGTGAACCCGCCGCGCCGAGGCATCGGAACCGACCTGGCCGCCTACCTAAACGAGTGCGACGCGCCCCGCATCATCTACTCCTCGTGTAACCCCGCGTCGCTGGCCACAGACCTGGCGGCCATGCCCACGCTGCGCCCCGTCGAGGGGCGCCTCTTCGACATGTTCCCCCACACCACCCACGCCGAGGTCGCCCTCCTCCTGGAGCGCGCTGGGGCGTAACCGCAACGCTGGGCCGACCGCAGCCGCCACAAAGCTTCGCCCGGCCTCGGCGCCCACACGACCGACACGCAGGAGACGCCTAGCCAAGCACCACGACGTTCTTACCGGGCACCGCGTGGGAATCGAGCGCGCGGTGCGCGTCGGGCACCTGCTCCAGGCCGTGGAAAACCCTCGCAATCGGCACACTCATCTCACCCGCCTTCACCGCGTCGAGCACCTCCTGCAAGACGGACGCCAGCAGATCCCAGGCCTGGCCGTGATAGACCGTGAGGCCCACGGTCGAGGGAATCAGGCCGAAAGGCGAGAAGTCCTTCATCGACCACACGTCCGTCAGCGACCCCGTGAACGACACCATGCCGCCGGGGCGCACGCAGCGCAGAGTATCGCCGAGCACCGGGATACCCACAAGCTCCAGCGCCGCATCCACACCACCCGGAGCGAGAGCGCGCACCTTGCCCTCAATCCGCCCGTCGTCGATGACCACGTGGGCGGCCCCGGCCTCGTTCAGGACCGGACGAGCGGACTCACGGCGCGTCGTCGCAATCACCGTCATGCCCATGCGAACACCCAAGCGCACCGCCATCAGGCCGACCGTCGAGGTTCCTCCGCGCACAAGAACCGTGTCGCCGCTCCGGGCGCGCATCGCATGGACGAGCGAGCCATACGCTGTCTGCGTCATCTCGGGGATCGCACCGATCGTCGCCCAGTCAAGGTCGGACGTAAAGGGGATCGCGATGCGCTCGGGAATCAGGGTGTAGCGCGCGTAGGAGCCGTCATACTCGCGCCCAAGACCGCCCATCATGAAGGCGACCTGCTGGCCGGGCTGGAAGACACTGCCGGGCGCAACCTCATCGACGACGCCGACGCCCTCGATTCCAAGGACCCGCGGATACGTGAAATCCGGGTCGGAGAGGCCCCGACGCGAGTGGGACTCAGACTCGTTGATGCCGAAAGCTTCGACGCGCACCCGCATCCAGCCCTCCCTCACCTGGGGGACAGGGAGCTGCGAGACCCGCATTTCATCGATCTCACAGGGACCTTCGAGGCGGATGACATCCATCGTGGCAGAATTAGTTTCCATGGAATGTAAGTGTAGTCTATGCGGAGCACGTTCACAAGCAACTGGTCCACGCACCACCCGAGCGCCCGGGCTCACCGCCCCGTACAGTTACAATTGGACCTCACGTTAGGAGAATTATGACCATCGAACTGATCACCGCCCCCACCCCCGAGCTCCACGAGGCCATGGCGCGCCTCCTCCCCCAGCTGTCCCGCTCCGCCAAGCCCATGAGCGAGGCGGACGTTGAGCGCTTCATCGCCCAGGGTGGCGTCCACCTCTTCGTCTTCCGCCCCGACGCGGCCGATGATGAGGGCAATCACCCGATCCTCGGCATGCTGTCGCTGGCCACCTTCGAGATTCCGACGGGCGTGCGCGCGTGGGTCGAGGACGTCGTCGTCGACGAGGCCGCCCGCGGCCAGGGCGCCGGCCAATCCCTCGTGGTCGCCGCGATCGAGCACGCGAAGAAGGTCGGCGCGCGCACCGTCGACCTGACGTCGCGCCCCTCACGCGAGGCCGCGAACCGCCTCTACCAGCGCGCCGGCTTCCAGCTGCGCGAGACCAACGTGTACCGAGTGACGCTCGAGAAGAAGTAAGCACGCGGCGCACGCACTGCTTGCGGCCCTAGTGTCATGCGCACCGTATTCGGCGTGTGCGCTGCTTGGGTTGCGTGCACTGCACGTGCTCCACGCGTTCTTCGTGTTGCCGCCCGCCCCCGCATGATGCGTGGGCGGGCGCTTCGCTTGGGGTGAGGCCCCCTCACGTGCGCGGCCGGGCTGTCCCGGCGGCACTGACCGGACTGCTGACGTTCCGGATAGGTTACGCCGATCCGGATAGGATACGCCGATCCGGATAGGTTAATAAGCTATCCGGATGCTCATAACCTATCCAGATAGCAACAACCTATCCGCGTACACAGCAGCTCGTAACACCACTACTAGTTCAGGAAGCAATGCACTAGTGAGTGCAGCATTGCACGAGCAGCTATACAGCGTCATTCCTCCCCAAGCGGCGCAAGATCCCCGAGCAACACGCTCAATCACGAATTCCAACCACGCCGCCGGCGGGGAGGCCGCCGGAGGGCCGGAGCATTCAACCTCATCGCTAACGTTCAACCTCATCGGGTACACGCCACACCGCAACAAGTATTTTCATGAATTCAGGGGCCAAGGAGCCGCTCCCAACGCCCGCAGGCATCGGCAGGGCCCGAGCCAAACATAAGTCGCACGTAATTTAACGCGGTCAGTTTTAAAGAATGCCTCAAAACGTTGCAATTCCAACGATGCGAATTCAACGTTTGAAATACTCGAAGGGGAATTACGTGCGACATTGATGCGGAGAGACGGGTCCTGGCCGGGCTTCGAGCCGACGTGTCGAGCAGAGTTCGCGGCATAGACAGCAAGCGGGCGGGCAGGCCGCGGTGCCGGTGGGCGGCGGCAGGGCCTGGCCGGACAACGAGCCGACGCACCGAGCCACACGTCAGCGACCCTGCACCACTGGTTTGGAGGGCGCCGGAGGGCCCGGAGGACGCAAGAGGGCATGGCTGCGGTGCCCGTGGGCGGCGGCAGGGCCTGGCCGGACAACGAGCCGACGCACCGAGCCACACGTCAGCGACCCTGC
>NZ_ALIY01000137.1:0-7520 GCF_000283035.1 Actinomyces sp. ICM58 | reverse complement strand
TCAGGACGACGGACGCGTAGACGTCCGCGGCCAGTGGAAGCACCTCGTCGTCCACGCGACCACGGGCCCAATCGGTAAATACCGAACAGCACGTGCGATAAAGCTGCTCATGCAGGTCGCCGTCGCCTCCCACGCGGATTGCCAGCAGGGTTATCAGGGCCTGCCCATTGCGCGCGTACACGTCGGCAAGGTGGCGGGCGACGGCGCGGGCGTCGCGTCCCTCGCCGAACCACAGGCCCTCGAGGGCAGGGGTGATCTCTTCGAGGAGGAAGGACACGACCTCGGCCAGGAGGGCGTCCTTGTCGGTGTAGTGGTCGTAGAAGGTCGTGCGCGACACCATCGAGGCGGAGCAGATGTCGGTGACGCTCACGTGCGCGTAGGGCTTTGCCTGGCACGCCTTGATGAGGCCCGAGCGGATCGCCCGGCGCGTCTTCCGGATGCGCAGATCCAGGTTGTGCTCGGCCTCGCGCCCGTGCTTATCCGCACTCCGCAGGAACATGTCTCTCCGATCAGTTTTCCTTTATTAATAGGCTTATCCTACGCATAGCGTTCGCATCGTCCAGTATCCAACACACCGTTTGTTATTGTACGGTCCGCCCTCGCTGTAAAGGCGATAGCGTCGAGTTATGTTCACCGAGTACACCGGCAATCGCCAATTCGACCTGCAGCTCAACCGGACCTTCGCACCGATCCTCGATCGCCCCGGAATGGACAAGGTCGCAGCCACCACGCTCCCCCGCCTGCGCACAACAGAGCAGATCACGGCGTTGGCCCAACACCTTGCCGATCGCTTCGAGTCGGAAGGGGACGCGGATGCCGCGTGGCGCCTCTACGAGCTCGCGGCCTTCTACCTGGGCGCCGGCGACCCGCGCAAGGGGCGCTTCATCGGCGCCATGTCAGCCGCCTTCGACGAGGCCCACAAAGGCCTCGCGCTCACCCGGCACGCGGTCCCCTATCGCAGCGGGGAGCTGACCGCGATGCGATGGGAGGCGGACCCGGTTCACCGGGAGCAGGCTCCCGCGGGCACACCGCACACACTCGTCATGATGAACGGATTCGACGGGTACGCGGAGGAGATCATCGACTTCGCGTCCCACTTCCCGACCCGTCCCTTCGACATCATCGCCTTCGACGGTCCCGGCCAGGGGCACACGGCGGCAGCGGGCATGCCCCTCGAGCCCGAGTGGGAGTACCCGACGGAGGCGGTCTTGGATTACTTCGGGGTGACCAGCGCGGCCGCGCTCGGCGTTTCCTTTGGCGGCTACCTCGTCACGCGCGCAGCCGCCCACTGCCCGCGCATCACGCACGTGATCGCCTTCGACATGATGTATCGGCTCCTCGACGGCCTGACGGTGCCACTGCCTCGCGCCCTGCGCCCCTTCGCGAACGCGGTCATCGAGAACCCGCAGCCCGCGCGGCTCATCGATGCCGGTCTGGGGATGGCCTCACGACTCAGCGCGGACCTGTCATGGAAGCTCCAGCAGGCGCAGCACCTCACGGGACTGCACCGGCCCAGCCAGGTATTGCGCGCGTTCGGCGACTACACGATGGAACCTTTCGAGGGGCGCATCACCCAGCCATGCCTCGTCCTCGCTGGGGATGCAGATCAGTACGTGCCCTTCGAGCGCCTGGGAGACGTGCGCCGCGCCCTGAGAAACGCTGAGTCGCTGGAGGTGCGCGCGTTCCATCGCGCGCAGGACCCGGACATGGCGCAGCACTGCCAGATCGGGGACCTTGACCGCGCCTTCGCGATCATGGGCGAGTGGTTGACACTCTGCAAATGAGGCGATCAACAGGCAAGTTAGATCAGGAACGCTGAATTTTCGATAATTTTTATCGATGCAAGACCGATAATGTAGACTATCCGTATGCAGCTCCTACGATTCACGTTTGAGAACCACCGATCGTTCCGCGATGAGGCAACCCTCGACCTGACACGTCCCACGCTCAAGACCCTCCGCCCCTCCAAGGGCACTACTTGGGCTGATCACATCCACCACGTTGACGGCATCTACGGCGCGAACGCTTCAGGCAAGACTAACGTTCTCGATGCCCTCCATTACATGCTCGGAGCCATCGGATCCTCGGCAACATCATGGCTCGAAAAACCACAGTTCCCTCGAGCCCCCTTTGCGCTTATCCCGGGACAGATGACAGCTCCCGCTACCTTTGAACTCGAGTTCATTGTCTCCGGCAAACGCTACGCCTATCGATTTGCGACGGATGCTGACGGCGTCACCGAAGAGTCCCTGCATGTCGTCAGCACTCGGTGGAAAGAAGTGTTCGTGCGCAATGCTGACGGGCGAGTCAAGGGCCTGAAAAGGATACCCCACGTTGCCCGACGTGAACTCGCTCTTTCCCGCGCTGCCCAATTCAACCACGAAACCGTGACGCCCATCTGGGAAGCTCTCATGCGCAGATTTGACCTCTATCACGTTGGCGATGACGAAGTCAACGCCCGCCTTGGTCGCATCGCACGACAGCTCCAAGAACGGAGTCTACGTCTCGATGACCTCGTCACCCTCGCGCAAATCGCAGACACCGGTATCACCAACATTGAGGTGGAGGAGCATGCAATTCCGCCACAGCTTGCCCGGCTCATCACACACATGCTGACACCCACAGCCGACGATGTGCAGGACGAACAGCCGGATCAGTCCTCCGAGGAGGAAAGAGACCTGAGCAACTTCATCGCACGCAATCTCTTTTTCCGACACGGTACGAATAGCGGAAGGCTCAGGCACTCCGACGAGTCCACAGGCACCATGGCATGGCTTGCACTGGGAACAGCCGTCGTGAGCGCACTTAGGAACGGTCGCGTTCTCGTCGTCGACGAACTGGGTTCAAGCCTTCACCCTCAGCTTTCTCACCTCATCATCGACTGGTTTGAGGACCCTTCGGTGAATACAACCGGAGCTCAACTCGTTTTCACAAGCCACGACATGACACTGCTCGACGCTGGCCGCGGCGACAGAGAAAAGCGTGAGCAGGTGTGGTTCGTGGAGAAAGATAGCGACGGCGTCAGCGAACTCTTCAATCTCGCAGATTTCCCTCTTCAGAAGGGCAGCAACATCGTCAAACAGTACCTTGAGGGACGATTCGGCGGAGTGCCTTACACCGTTCCTTCGCTCATTCACAAACTCCTCAATCCTCGTACCGGAGAAGAGGAGTGAGAGTCGATGGGACGACGCAATACACGTAAATTACGCAACGCAAAACAACTCAAGATACGTTATGCGCTATTCACCGAGGGCTTAGTCATGAACGTCAGTACCTTGAGCTACTGCGTCAACACCTGCGTCCCCGCCATGCAACTTTTTCGATCAAACCTATCGGCAAAGATCCTTCGAGAGTATTCACCGAGTACCTCAAGGCGGAACGACGCGGCGATTTCGACCAAGCGATTCTCGTCATTGATGTTGATCAGCATCAAAAGCTAGATGAGGTTTTGCGGGAATGTAAGTCTTCTACTACCGTTGATGCGGTCGTTACCAACCCATGCTTCGAACTATGGCTGCTGTGGCATACCACTGACAGACGAGCGTATACAGAAACACGCGACTGCGTCAGACTCGCGCGCAGCAGCAGACTCATCGGAGACAAGGACCTCACCGCAGGGTTTCCGATTGCTAGCTTCCCCGAGGCCGTCAAACGAGCACAACAAGCCTGGCCGACCATCATGCCAAACAAGAAGGGCCCGAACCCTTCCTCGGCCATGCCCTGTCTCATCGAACTGATGACACCAGCACCCCAGAAAAACTAGCTCAGCGGCCGGCAACCCCGCAGCGGCGCAGAAGAGCGTGCATGACGGCGGCGGCACCGTCGTTTTCGACGGCAGCCGTCACGTGATCGGCGTGGGAGCGCACTTCCTCGGAGGCCCCACCCATGGCGACACCGAAAGCCGCCCACTCGATCATCGCGATGTCATTCGTGCCATCCCCAACGGCGACGGTCCCGGCCGCGGGAACCCCCACTCGCGCCCGCAGCGACTCCAGCCCGGTTGCCTTAGTCACGCCGAGCGGCTCAATATCCGCCCAGGACGTCCAGCCGACAAACACCTCGTGGGTGCGCGACACGTCCAGGGAGGCCAGGATCCGGTCAAACTCCTCACGGTCCGTGTCGGCGGCGCGCACGACAATCTTTGGCGTGGGCGTGGAGGCCAGCTCCTCCATCGACACGATGCGGTGATCGCTCCCCTCGATCTCGTTGTTCGGGAACGGGGCAGACAGCAGGATGTTGGGGTGCGGCATCGACGCGAACACCGAGCCGGGCACGGCCGAGGCGATCTCCTCCAGGATCGGGCCGGGCACGAAGGTGCGTTCCTCGACGATCTCGCACTGCCCACCGCTCACGCGCACGAGGGTCGCGCCGTTGTTACACAGCGCCCACCCGTCCGTGAACTCCAGGGCATCGAGAACGGGAATCACACCCTCAAGCGCGCGGCCCGAGGCGATGAGCACGTGGGCGCCCGCGTCGGCGAGGCCGTGGATCCCCTCAAGGACGCGCGGCGTCGCCCCCGCGGGGGTCAGGATCGTGCCGTCGATGTCGAGCGCAACCAGGACCTGGCCCGCCGACGTCGGAAAGTCGGCGGGCAGGGCGGCCGAGGCCTCGTCGAGGAGCTCCTCGAAGGGGCGGGCCGCCTCCCCGGTGGAGGGGACCGTCAGGAAGCGCTCCTGGCTCATCGAGCGACCGGGGTGAGGACCTCGAGTCCGCCCAGGTAGGGGCGCAGCGCCTCGGGCACGTACACGGAACCGTCAGAGCGCTGGTGATTCTCCAGGAAGGCGACGATCCAGCGGGTCGTGGCCAGCGTGCCGTTGAGGGTGGCGACCGCGGTCATGCCGTCCTCGCGACGCTCGCGAATGCCGAGGCGGCGCGCCTGGAACGTCGTGCAGTTCGAGGTCGAGGTGACCTCCATGTAGCGCTCCTGAGTGGGCAGCCACGCCTCGCAGTCGAACTTGCGGGCGGCGGAGGTGCCCAGGTCGCCGGCGGCCGTGTCGATGACGCGGTAGGGCAGCTCGACCTTGGCGAGCATCTCCTCTTCCCAGGCGAGGAAGCGCTGGTGCTCCTCCGCGGCGTCCTCGGGGCGGCAGTAGCTGAACATCTCGGCCTTGTTGAACTGGTGGACGCGGATGATGCCGCGCGTGTCCTTGCCCGCGGAGCCGGCCTCGCGGCGGTAGCAGGTGGACCAGCCCATGTAGCGCTTAGGGCCGGCGCTCAGGTCGAGGATCTCGTCGGCGTGGTAGCCGGCGAGGGCGACCTCGGACGTGCCCGTCAGGTACAGGTCGTCGGCGGGCAGGTAGTAGATTTCGTCGGAGTGCTCGTTGAGGAAGCCGGTGCCGCCCATGATCTGCGGGGTGACCAGGGTGGGGGTCATCATCGGCACGAAGCCGTTGGCGAGCGCCTGATCCATGGCCATCGTCATGATGGCCAGCTCGAGGCGGGCGCCGATGCCCTTGAGGTAGTAGAAGCGCGCGCCGGAGACCTTCGCGCCGCGCTTGGTGTCGATCGCATCCAGGCCCTCGCCGAGCGCGAGGTGGTCCTGGGGCTCGAAGCCCTCAGCCGCGAAGTCGCGGGGGGCGGGGCCCTCGTGGCGCAGGACCACGAAGTCGTCCTCGCCGCCGACGGGCACGCCGTCGAGGACCAGGTTGGGCAGGAGGCGGGCCAGGCGGTCGGCCTCGGCGTCGGCGGCGTTCGCGGCGGCCTCGGCGGCCTTGACTTGCTCGGCGAGCTCCTTGGCCTTGGTCAGGATCGCGGGCCGCTCCTCCTTGGAGGCGCGTCCCACGGACTTGGAGACCTCCTTTTGGGTGGCGCGCAGCGTCTCGAAGGACTGCAGGGCCTCGCGGCGGGCGGCGTCGGCCTCGATGATCTCATCGACGAGGCCGGGGTCGGCTCCGCGGGCACGCTGGGAGGCGCGGGCGGGTTCGGGGTTGTCACGCAGGGCACGCACATCAATCATGCGTCCCATCCTATGCCAGGTGGGCGCGCCATGTCCCCTACCGCCCCGACTGTGAATTCAACACAACAGGTCAGGGTTATGCACAAACTACACCCGCGAGAGTTCTCAAAAGCCTGAAAGTTATCCACCTTTGGTGCATAACCGTGTGGACAACACGACGACAAGCACGCGTCAGCACGACTCTTATGACACGGAGTACAACGAAAAGCCACTGAACACATCATCCACAGGCCGACCGCAGGCTAGGCTTGTGCACATGGACGGAATATACTGGGCACTCGCAGCCTCCGCCGGAGCCGGAGCGATCGGAGTCGCGCGTCTGGCAACCGCCCTCACCCGCCGACATCGCCGCCGCCGCGCCCTCGAGGTCCCCGCCTCGGTGGACGACCCGACGCGAGGACGGCCGCGCCCCTGGATCATCATGAACCCCTCCAAGCACGCGGACCCCCAGGCCTTCAAGGATCGCCTCAACCGCAAGGCCAAGGAACTGGGCATCGACCACGTGCACTGGCGCGAGACCACGCGCGAGGACCCGGGCACCGGGCAGGCCGTTCACGCCCTCGAGGAAGGGGCCTCCGTCGTCATCGCTGCGGGCGGAGACGGAACCGTGCGCGCCGTCGCTGCCGGCATGGCCGGATCCGGCGTGCGTATGGGCATCATCCCCGTGGGCACCGGCAACGTCCTGGCCGGCAACCTCTCCATCCCCGACGAGCCCGAAGCGGCCCTCGCCATCGCGCTCGACCGCAACCACCGCGCCGTCGACCTCGCGTGGGTTCGCGTCGAAGACGCCACCCAGAAGACGGATCAGCCAGCCGAGGGCGGACTGCGCCTCGCCGCGCGCGCCGCGCTACACCCCGAGGCGACTCTTCAGGACGGGGCTGCCCCGGCCTCGTCGATCGAACCGCGAGCGGACGAGTATGCCTGCCTCGTCGTGGCGGGCATGGGCTACGACGGCGAGACGATGGCCGACACCGACCCTGAGCTGAAGAAGCGCATCGGGTGGATCGCCTACGTGTGGGCGGGCCTGGGCGCGATGGGCGCCCCGCGCATGAAGGCACGCCTGACCCTGCGCTCGCCCGTGGCCCCCACCCCCGACCCGCTCGGCGTCGGCGATCAGCTGGCGGGCACGACCCTGGACGAGGCCGGGGGTGCTCCCGCTGAAGCCCCGCACTCGCCCGCGGACGAGATCACCCGCGTCGAGGCCCGCTCGGTCATGTTCGCGAACGCGGGCGAGATGAAGATGCTGGTCCTCGCGCCCGACGCGGAGCTGTCCGACGGCCTCGTCGACGTCATCGCGGTCGACGCGCACGCCGGCCTGCTCGGCTGGGCGGACGTCACCTGGAAGATGCTCGGACAGCTCATCGGCCTGCGCCCGATCAACCTGCCGGTCTCGACCGGCACGGTCGCATTCCGTCAGGCGAAGGGCGCCTCTGTCACGGCCGAGGAACCCCAGGTGTGCCAGGTCGACGGCGACGCGATCGGCCTGGCCCACACCATGCACGTCCGCATGCAGTCAGGCGCGCTGGACGTGGCCGTCCCGGCCGAGCGCACGTGGATGGAGCTA
>NZ_ALIY01000136.1:0-9824 GCF_000283035.1 Actinomyces sp. ICM58 | reverse complement strand
ATCTGGCCGGGTGGCGCGGCGACCACGACGCTGGCGGGGCCCTCGCCCTCCTCACCGGCGGTCGGCCGCATCGACGCGCACGACCTGGGCGGGGCGTTCCTGACCCGCTACCGGGTGCGGTGGGAGGGCGGCGCGTCGCTGGAATCCAGCGTGTGGGCGCCGGCGACCTCTGGCGAGGCGCGCCTGGTCATGGTGCACCACCAGTCGACGCTGATTTCCTGAAGCGGGGCGTTCTGTCTCGGGTGGGCTCGGCACGCGCGTTCGGCGGGCGCGCTCCGGGCACGACAGCCGCACTCTCTCCAAAAGTCGCATGCAATTCGGCTGCCCGAATAAACGGCACCGCCCACAAACGTTGCAATTCCAACGACGTGAATTCAATGTTTGAAGCAACCTCAGGGGAATTGCATGCGACATTGTTGGGAAACCGCTCCATGGCCGTGGCCGCGACGCGGAGAGGTTGCATCTCGACAGCCAGCCGCAGGTACCCCAGTCCGCCTCAGCCCCTTACGCGGATAGGTTATGCACACGCGGATAGGTTGCGCACATGCGGATAGGTTATGCGCACGCGGATAGGTTATTAACCTATCCAGATGCTCATAACCTATCCGCGTAGCCGTTTCCTATCCGCGAGGAGCCACGACGCGCTTACAGCTTGGCGCCCTCGAAGCTGAAGATGTCGAGGAACTTGCGCGCGCGATCCGAGGACGGGTCCGCGAAGAACTTGCGCGGCGGGTCGACCTCGACGATGCGGCCCTCGTCCATGAAGACGATGCGGTCGGCGATCGCGCGGGCGAAGCCCATCTCGTGCGTCACGATAAGCATGGTCATGCCGGTGCGCGCCAGTTCGAGGACGACGTCGAGCACCTCGCGCACCATCTCCGGGTCGAGGGAGGCGGTGACCTCGTCGAGGAGGAGGATCTCGGGGTTCATCATGAGGGCGCGCACGATGGCGACGCGCTGGCGCTGGCCGCCGGAGAGCTGGCGCGGGTAGTCGTCGGCGCGGTCAGCCAGGCCGACGCGCTCGAGCAGTTTGTGCGCCCGCTCCTCGGCGTCGGCGCGTGATTCTCCCGCGACGAGGCCGGGGGCGAGCGTCAGGTTCCCCATGACGGTCAGGTGGGGGAAGAGCTCGTAGGACTGGAAGACCATGCCGATGCGGCGGCGGACCTCGGGCCAGGAGACGCCGGGCGCCGCCAGGTCGGTCCCGTCGAAGAGGATCTGCCCGGAGTTGATCGGCTCGAGGCCGTTGATCGTGCGCAGCAGCGTGGACTTGCCGCAGCCGGACGGGCCAATGATGACGACGACTTCACCGTCGGCGACGTCGAGGGAGACACCGCGCAGGGCGTGGTGCCCTCCCGGGTAGGTCTTGTCGAGGTCGACGAGGCGCAGCTGCGGGTCTTCCACGGACGAGGACGTGGCGCGCTCGGGCGAGGCAGCGGTGTCGGAGGTCAGTTCTGCCATGTTTTCTCCATGTGGCGTGAGAGGAGCGAGATGGGCCAGCAGATGAGGAAGTACAGCGCGAAGATCAGGCCGTAGATCCACAGCGAGGCGGTGGGGTAGTTGAAGCGGTTAGCGTCGATGATCTGCTGTCCGACTTTGAGGACTTCGACGACGCCGATGAGGACGACGAGGGACGTCGTCTTGATCATTCGGGTGATGAGGTTGACGGCCGGGGGCGCGAGCCTGCGCAGGGTTTGCGGCAGGATGACGCGGCGCATGGTCTGCCTCGGGGTGAGTCCCAGAGCGTAGGCGGACTCGTACTGGTGGCGGGGGATCGCGATGAGCGCGCCTCGCACGAGGTCGCCCATCTCGGCGCCGCCCCACAGGGTGAAGACGAGGACGGACGCGGTGATGCCGTCCAGATTGATCCCCGCGACGCGCGTGAGCCCGAAGTACGCAACGAAGAGGAGGACGAGCTGGGGCATGATGCGCACGAACTCGAGGTAGAGCTGCATGAGCCAGCGCAGGGGCCGCCAGCGCGAGCGCATGCCGAGGCCGACGAAGACACCGAGGATCAGCGACAGCACGACGGACAGCGCGGAGATGCCGACGGTGACGCCCAGGCCCTCGAGGATGCGCACGAGGTTGCGGCCCTCGAAGATGACGTTAATTCCCAAATCCGCCACGGCGCACCTTCTTTTCGATCAGTCGGGCCGCGATGGACACGGGCAGGAGGATCACCAGGTAGGCGAGGACCAGGAGGATCAGCGCCTCTGAGGTGTTGTAGGACATGCCGATGAGGTCTTTCGCGACGTACACGAGGTCGGGCAGGGCGACGACGGAGACGACGGAGGTTTCCTTGATGAGGAAGATGACGTTGGCGGCAAGCGGCGGCACGGAGGTCGCGATGGCCTGCGGGAGGGCGACGTGGCGCAGCGTCTGCGTGCGCGTGAGGCCGAGCGCGGACGCCGACTCCCACTGGATGGTGGCGATCGAGTCGAGGCCGGAGCGCAGGGCTTCGGCCATGTAGGCGCCGCCCAGGAAGATCAGGCCGACGATCGCGCAGGTCTCGCCGCTCCACTTGATGCCCACGCGCGGCAGGCCGAAGTAGATGAAGAAAAGCTGCACGAGCAGCGGCGTGTTACGCGACAGTTCGACGTAGGCGGCGCCGATCTGGGTGGCGATCGGAATCCGGTAGTGCCGGATCGCGGCCACCAGGAGGCCGAGGGCGAGGGAGCCGACGATGCCGATGGCCGCGATCCTTAAGGTGAGGATGGCGGCGTCGACGTAGAGGGGCGCGTATCGCGCCAGGATCTCAAGATTCATAAGCGAAATCTGGGACGAGGCCGTGGCCGCGCCGGGCGATCACCCGCGGCGGGCGAACCCGTCAGGGGGCCACGGCCTCGTACCTGTGTCAGTTGCTGGAGGCGGTGTCCTGGCCGCCTTCGACGACGAGGTCGTCGGGGGTCGCAGCGTCACCGTAGACGGGGGCGAGGGTCTGCTCGTAGTCCTTGTGGAAGAAGTTCTCCTCGCCGAGCTCAACGAGCTGGTTGTTCAGCCAGTCGAGGAGGGCGGTGTTGCCCTTCTTGACGGCGGCCGCGATGTAGCTGGTCTCACCCAGGCTCTTGATGCCGACGCTGAAGCCGGGATGCTGGATCGCCCAGGCGATGACCTCGGTGTTGTCGGTGGAGAACGCGTCGCCGCGGCCGTCCTCGAGGGCCTGATAGGCGTCGGAGTACTGGTCATACTTCTGGAGCTTGACCTCGGGGTGGTTGGCCTCGAAGTAGGCTTCGGCGGTCGTGCCCTTGGTGACGATGAGGGTCTTGCCGGCCAGCTGGCTCACGTCCGTAATTTCCGCCGAGGTGGGCGAGACGACGCCGAGGGAGACCTTGAAGTAGGGGTTCGCGAAGTCGACCTTTTCGGCGCGCTCGGGCGTGACGGTAAAGTTCGCGAGGGTGATGTCGACCTTGTTGGAGGCGAGGACCTCAGTGCGGGCGGCGGCGTCGACGGGGACGTACTTGGCGGTGACGCCCAGGTCGGCGGCAATGCGGTCACCGTAGACGACGTCGTATCCGGCGGGCTTGCCGTCGGCGTCGATGTAGCCGAAGGGGGCCTTGTCGGAGAAGATGCCGATGACGATCTCGCCGGATTCCTTGATCTGCTCGGGGGTGCGGTCGCCGACCTGCGCGCTCGAGGAAGACGAGGAGGTGGCCGCGCCACCGGAGCATGCGGCCATGCCGAGGGCTGCGACCATGGCGACGGCGGCCGTGGCGAGTCGAAGGAATGGCTTCTTGCGTGCGTGAGTGGCGCTCATGAGGGCTCCTAATCTGCGGTCTGGAATAAAGGACGCCGGGGCGTTCGTCCTCGGCGTTGGTGTCGATGCTTCCACCGCGGGATGACATTTGCGAGGGACGTTTCCCGTTTTGAAACTATGTGACAAACGAATGGCAGGGCGATCGCCAGTATTCCGCTCCAGGACCTAGGGCCCAGAAAAACGTGAAAACCGTCATGCTACGGTGCGCCCGCTCGCAATTGGACGGACAGACACGCAAAAATTGCACTCATGCCCAAGCTCCCGCGCACAGTGAACTTCCCCGTGCCGGCGAAGCCTACCCGCTTTGAAATCGTTGAGGGGCTGCGCATCACGGCACCCGTAGCTGCCGGATACATCCCGCTCGGCCTGGCCTACGGCCTCCTGGTCGTTCAGCTGGGGATGCCATGGTGGATGGCGCCCGCCCTATCACTGGCCGCCTACTCGGGGTCGGCCGAGCTCCTCGTCATTACCCTGGCTGCACAGAACACGCCGCTGGCAGTCATCGCAGTGACGATGCTCCTGGTGAACTTCCGCCTCCTCTTTTTTGCGTTCTCATTCCCGTTGCACGCAATCGAGGGACGTGTCGCGCGCCTCTTCTCGATGTACGCCCTGGTCGACGAGGCCTACGCCCTCACCGCCGCCCGCCCGAACGGGTGGACCAAGCCACGCCTCCTGGCGATGCAAGTCCTCTTCCATCTGACATGGTTCGTCTCGGGCCTGGTCGGCGTCTTCGCGGGCGCGCTTATCCCCACGCAGATCCAGGGCCTCGACTTCGCACTGACGGCCCTGTTCATCACGCTGACGCTGGACTCGGCCCGCTCAATGAGCGAGCTCCCGTCGGCGGCCCTGGCCGGCTTGTCCTTCGCGGTGGCCATGGCGGTGGCGCCGGGCCAGCACCTCATCGTCGCGCTCCTGTTCTTCGTCGCCTGCCTGTCGGTGCGTCACGTCCTCCATCGACGAGGCATCCTGCGCTTCCCCGATTCCCCGCCCCCAAGCGGCGGGTCTGGTCAGGTCCGCCACGAAGGGAAGGCCTCGTGACTCCGTCTCTGCCCTATCTGCTGGCGATCCTGGCGATCGTCTTCGTCATCGACTTCACGCTGCGCGCGCTGCCGTTCAAGATCTTGGAGCCGCTGCGCGACTCGCGCTTCGTGGAAGATATGGCGGTGTGGATGCCGCCGGGGATCATGCTGATCCTGGTCCTATCGACGCTGTCTCACAATGCGCAGGCGGCGGGCGAGCGCTGGTGGGCGGCGCTGGTGGCGACGGGCATCACCGTCGCGGTGCACCTGCTCAGCGGCCGCAAGCTCCTGTGGAGCGTCGGCATTGGAACGGTCTGCTACATCGCGCTGCTGAACTGGCTCTGAGCCCCCTCCCCCAAAGTCGCACGTAATTTAACTTGGTCATTTTTCGAGACACCCCACAAACGTTGCAATCCCAACGACACGATTTCAAAGTCTGAAATACTCGCAGGGGAATTACGTGCGACATTGTTGGGGAACCATTCGCGGCAGGCTGCCGCCACGCGCAGCCCGAGCGGAAGGCGCCGAAGGGCCCGAGCAGATAGACACCACACCGCACGCGTCACCCGGGTTCGAGCGACACAACAGCGCCACACCAAACCCGCTACCATTGTGCCCATGCACACAGAGTCGTACCTGCACCACGGACACACGGTCTACGAGCATCGCCTCGAGGTTCCCCTCGATCACCTGCGCCCGATCGGCCAGGACAACCCCACGATCGAGGTCTTCGCACGCGAAGTCGTGCGCAAGGGCCACGAGGACTCCCCCTACGCGGTGTTCCTGCAGGGCGGCCCAGGCTACCCGAGCCCGCGTTTCGGCACGTTTACCGGCGGATGGATGAACCGTCTCCTGCAGGACTACCGCGTGGTGCTCCTCGACCAACGAGGCACGGGCCAGTCCACGCGCATGGACGCCCAGGCGCTCTCCCACCTGGCCACGGACGAGGAGAAGGCCGCGTACCTGCGCTACTTCCGCCAGGACCAGATCGTCTACGACGCGGAGGCGCTGCGCCGCGAGCTGTGCGGGGAAGACCCGTGGACGACGCTCGGCCAGTCGTTCGGCGGCTTCATCACGACCTCGTACCTGTCGCTGGCCCCCCAGGGCCTGAAGGCCAGCCTGATCACGGGAGGCCTGCCCGGCCTCGTCCACGTGGACGACATCTACCGCCTCACCTATGAGCGCACGGCGGCTCGCAACCGCGCGTACTTCCGCCGCCACCCGGGCGATGAGCGCACGGTCCGCGAGCTGTGCGCGCACCTGGCGGACACGGAGGAGACGCTGCCGACTGGCGAGCGCCTCTCGCCGACCCGCCTGCGCATGATCGGCATGATGCTCGGCGGCCAGGGCAACACGGACCAGCTGCACTACCTGCTTGAGGGCCCGTGGACGTCGGTTCGAGGCGAGCGCCGCCTCTCATCCCAGTTCCTGGCTGCGATCGGCGCGCAGGTGGACGTCGCGCCGATCTACGGGGTGTTCCAGGAGTACATCTACGCGTGCGCGACGCCGTCCCTGGCGGGTACGGCGACGCTCTGGGCGGCGGATCGCCTGGCCGAGGAGGTCCCGGGCTTCGCGAAGGACGCGGACCCCCTCGACGAGCGCGAGCCGTTCTACCTGACGGGCGAGCACTTCATGCGCCGCGTCTTCGACGAGGACCCGGGCTTGGCACCCCTGAAGGGCGTCGCGGAGATCCTCGCGTCGACGACGGAGGCCGCCCCCGTGTACCTGCCGGACGTGCTGGCCGAGAACACGGTGCCGGTCGCGGCGGCCATCTACTACGACGACATGTTCGTGCCGCGCGAGCTGTCCTTGGACACGGGCGACCTGATCGGCGCCCACCACTACATCACGAACGAGTATCAGCACGACGGTTCCGCCTATTCTGGCGGAAAGGTCGTCTCTCACCTGCTTGACCTGCTCGCGGACTGACCCGCGAGAGACGCTTCACTGAAAGGACTGGCCATGGCCTCGCCTCATTCCTGCCCCTGCCCCTGCTCCGTGTCCCTGCCGGTGAGCCCGACCCGCGCCGCGGGTATCGCGGTCGGCGCGGGAGCGACGCTCGCCTGGTACGCGCTGCCCGATTATGTGCGCTCACGCCCGCTGCGCGCCCTCGTGAAGACGGGCCTGCTGGGGGCGATCGGCTGGTCGATCGTCACGATGCTGCCCGAGGAAGGGGAGCTGCCGCCCTACGACGACGAGACGGACTGCTCGAAGGGGTCGCCGGTGGCCGGCGAGGATCCGCTCACGGGTGTCACGGAGGCGGAGCCGCGTGAGCTGGCGGTTCTGGCGGGCGCGGCGCTGGGGTCGGCGATGATCACGGTCGGCGTGGAGCGGTGGTTGTTCCGCCGCGGGGAGCGCCGCCGCGCTCAGGGCGTGCGCCTCGCTCACACGAGGCAGGGGCTGGTTCTCGGGGTCCTGGAGGCGGCCGCGACTGTGGCGACGCTCGCGGGCGAGGCGGCATCTTCCGCTCGGGACGAGGCCTAGGCACGCTTTCGGGTCACGCGCCGCCCTGGGGCACTGGGGCGGCGCCGGCTCGTCACGCCCGCAAGCCTGCCACGCGCTCGCACGCCGCGCATCGGTGCGCATCGGTGCGCAGTGGGCGGCTCTACCTGATGCCGCTCATGATGCAGATGAGGAAGAAGCCGACGATGACGACGGCGTACACGCAGGCGAGACCCTTGGCGCGCAGCTCGGGGAATCGTCCGCCGAGGCGCATGAAGGACAGTCGCACGCCTCGCGGAAGGGTTCGGTTGAACATGGAGATTTGAGCAGCCATGTATGCGCGAACGCCGATGACTGAGGCGATGTAGAGCAGGAAGACCCACCAGCGGGCGCCGGGGAAGAGGGATCGGGCGACGCCCACGTAGAAGAGCAGGCAGCACACGCCGGAGGCGGCGGCGAATTTCCCGGCTGTGGTCACCACGGCGCGCACGCGGCGCAGCATGGTGCGGTAGGCGGCGGCGACGGGGGGCTGGATTTCGATCTGGTAGGAGGATCGTCCCGCGCCCTTGAGGGGGCGCAGCAGGCTGTCGTAGGCGGTCTTCGCTTCCTCACAGTCGGGGTTGAGTTTGTTGGCTAGACGGAAGGCCCACTGCGCGGCGTCGGGGTTGACGGGTTCCCAGACGCGCCCGTAGGCCATGAGGAGCTCGATGTCGTTGCGGTAGGTGTCGGTGGCGAGGTCGGCGGGGCCGCGAGCTTCCTCGTATCGCCCGAGGTCGACCAGGGCGAGGGCGAGTTCGCGCGCGATCGCCGGGTTGTTGGGGTGGATGCGCGCGCCGGACGAGGCCGTGGCGGCGGCGTCGGTGGCCAGCCCCTGTCGGCGCTGGGCTCGGGCCATGAGGGCGAAGGGGTCGGCCATGTCGTTGCCGTAGGAGTGGGCGCGCGTCGCGTATTCCTCGCACAGGGGGTAGAGGCGGAGGCGGTCGGCGCAGGCGGCGGCCTGGATGTCTCGCCGGTAGCAGGCGTCCTCGCCGACCACGTCGATGCGTTCGAGGATGCTGAGGGCGGCCTCGTAGTCGTGTTTGGCGAGCGCGGCGTCGGCGTCGGCGAATGTGGGCGTCGTCATGGCGAATACGATAGTGCCCGTGTGCCCTCCTGCGTGAGCGCGTCCACGAAACGCACCTCCCCGGGTGAGCGCGCCGGGCCTACCCCGCGGGTATCCTGAAGGGAGCAGCGCGAGGCAACCCCGGCCTCGTCCGTTCAACACCGCACTTAGAGGAGCCCCCATGGCGACCGAGCCCGTGTTCGAGGCCATCAACTGGAACAAGATCCAAGACGACAAGGACCTTGAGGTCTGGGATCGCCTGACGGGCAACTTCTGGCTGCCTGAGAAGATTCCGCTCTCCAACGACCTGCCGAGCTGGAAGACCCTCAACAAGGACGAGCAGCTCATGACGAACCGCGTGTTCACGGGCCTGACCCTCCTGGATACGCTTCAGGGCACGGTCGGCGCGGTGTCGCTGATCCCGGACGCGCGCACCCCGCACGAGGAGGCCGTCTACACGAACATCGCGTTCATGGAGTCGGTGCATGCGAAGTCTTATTCGTCGATCTTCTCCACCCTGCTGTCCACGGAGGAGATCAACGAGTCTTTCCGCTGGTCGAACGAGAACGCAGCCCTGCAGAAGAAGGCCGAGATCATTAAGTCGTACTACGACGGCAACGACCCGGAGAAGCGCAAGGTCGCCTCGACGATGCTGGAGTCTTTCCTGTTCTACTCGGGCTTCTACGCGCCCATGTACTGGAGCTCGCACGCGAAGCTGACGAACACGGCTGACCTGATTCGTCTCATCATCCGCGACGAGGCCGTCCACGGCTACTACATCGGCTACAAGTATCAGCTGGCCGTGAACGAGTCGAGTGAGGAACGCCAGGATAACCTGCGCGATTACACGTACTCGCTACTGTACGAGCTTTACGAGAACGAGGAGCAGTACACGGAGGACCTGTACGATCCGCTGGGCCTGACCGAGGACGTCAAGAAGTTCCTGCGTTACAACGCGAACAAGGCGCTCATGAATCTGGGGTACGAGGCCTTGTTCCCGCATGACGCGACCGACGTGAACCCGGCGATCCTGGCGGCCCTGAGCCCCAACGCGGATGAGAACCACGACTTCTTCTCGGGGTCCGGTTCGTCCTACGTGATGGGCGAAGTCGTGGACACCGAGGACGAGGACTGGGACTTCTGATCCTGCCAACGCGGCCGGGCGCGCGCCCGGCCGCGTCGTCTGTGCGAGGCCCCTTTCCGGCGTTCCCCCCAAAAAGTCGCAGGTAATTTAACACGGTCAGTTTTAGACATAGCCCATAAACGTTGCAATTCCAACGACCCGATTTCAATGTTTGAAATAGTCGCGAGGGAATTGCATGCGACATTGTTGAGGAACCACGGGACCACGACTGCAGGGATCTGGCGGGCGCACGACACGGGCGCACGACGCGGCCGCATCGTGCGCCCGGCCGCATTCCTTATGCGGCCCGCACCATCTCTCCTTACGAGGCCCGCGCCCACTCTCGTCGCAGCCACGCGCAGGCCCCGGCGAGGCCGAGAATGGCGG